>JACVRP010000072.1 GCA_014534385.1 Cyanobacteria bacterium Co-bin13 | reverse complement strand
GGTCTCAGCCTCTGAACCGGCCCGGAGCTGCCCGCTGACATACAAAATTGGCTGACCCAAATCTCGCCCTACACTGACGAATTCGGCTGCGTCTGAAGCGACGGTGCGAGACTGGTTGACGATTTGCCAGGCGTTCGTCAGGGCGGGACTGTCCCAGACGACCTGAAGCGGCTGGCCGATGGCTTGGGGCACCAGGCTCAGGTTAAGGGCGTTGCGATCGCTAATCAAACTATTCACCGGAGCCCCATAGCCCGCCTGCACATCCTCCCACTCCCAGTTGGGGTTGACCGGAGAGCCGGGGAAATAGCTGTCATCCCCCACCAGCGTCCTGACCTGACGCACACCCGCCTGAGCAATCTGTTGGGCCAGGCGGGCTAAGTCTTCGCTGGTCAGACTAGGATCACCTCTGCCAACAACGCGCAGGTCAGTCACCGCGCCAGCCTCGCCGTAAACCGAGGTGCGAATACGGTAGTCGGGGTCGAGGAAATCTAGCGCAGCGGCAGTCGTCAGCAGCTTGATGTTAGAGGCAGGGATAAAAAACTGCTGGGCATCGCGGGCGTAGAGAACCTGGGGGCCAGTGTTAGTGTTGCCTTGGGTTTCGACATAGACACCCACCCGAGCCGACTGGAGAGCTGGCTGGGCTGCGATCGCATCTAACGCCCCCGCCAGCTCCGAGACACAGATAGCTTGGGCGGGGAGAGGTGCGATCGCTCCCCAAAGCCCAATCATGCCGCCTAGCCCCCAGCGCCAGCCCCTTCTCAACCCAGCAAAATCCTCTAGGCCCTGTATCTGCTGCAAATTTTCGCTCCCTCGGCCCGCTAGTTGAATGGATTTTACCCTTTCGGTGACCCAGGTTAGTGCAGGTAGATCGGTGCCTTACACTAAAGAGCGTTAAACCGCATTGCCTAAGATCAACCCCTATGGCCGAGCAAAAGGAACAGCAGCACCCCCAGTACCGCACTGACCGCCAAACCGTTAGCCAGATCCTCAACGGCGAACCCTCAGACTACAACCTAGTCGAGCTGGGTCGCATGATTATTCGCTACAAGGGCTTCCCCGGTGCCCACGACATCCAAAAAGACCTGGAAAAAGCCTTGAGCAACTGGGGTTTGACTGAGGCAGCACTCTACGAAAAGACCCGCGAAATTCACCAGCAGGGCGATGTTTACAAAGGGCTGGGACGGGGTCGAGAGGATTGGAGCTAGCCGCTACCTAGACCCAGCAAACACTTTTTCGGCTGGGCCAGTCATGTAGATGCGGTTGTTGGTTTCTGACCATTCGATTTGCAGCGGGCCGCCGGGCAGTTCGAGGGTGGCTTTGCGATCGCACCGTCCCGTCAACACCCCCGCCACTAGTGAGGCGCAGGCTCCAGTGCCGCAGGCCAGAGTAATGCCGGCTCCACGTTCCCACACCCGCATCTTGAGATAGTCAGGGCGCACGACCTGAATAAATTCAGTATTGATGCGCTTAGGGAAAACACTGTGATGCTCAAACTGCGGCCCCAGGGCTTCTAGGGAAATGGCGGCTACATCATCGACGAAGGTAATGCAGTGGGGATTGCCCATGCTGACACAGGTCACCTCCCAAGATTGATCGGCCACAACTAGAGGCTGGCCGACCACCTTCTCGTCAGCAGCGGCCAGTGTCGTAGGAATTTCTCCGGCCAGCAGGTAAGGCTCGCCCATATCCACCGTCACCTGTCCGTTGGCCTGCAGCTCTGGGGTGATGGTGCCTGCCAACGTATGAATGCGGTAAGCGTAGGGCAGCGTTGGGGCATTGCCGTCAGAGGCCTCCAAATTCCCAATGAACTGAGCTAGACAGCGAATGCCGTTGCCGCACATCTCTGGCTCTGAACCGTCGGAGTTAAAGATACGCATGGTGTAGTCGGTGCCGTCTTGACCGGGCAGGGCAAAAATGACCCCATCTCCGCCAATGCCAAAGTGACGATCGCACCACAAAACGGCATCTTCAGCGGTCAAGACAGGCTCGCTCTGATGGCGGTTATCGATCAAGATAAAGTCGTTGCCCAAACCGTGATACTTGGTGAACTCCATCGCCATACCCTCTCTCCCCCGCCAGACTCTATATTTCTAAGGATTTCTAGATGCCAACTGCCAGACCCTCATTTTAAAGGCAAGGGAGCCAGGAACACCGCTCAGTTAGCTTAAATCCACAGGCTGAGTCTGTAGTTAATCTCTGTCGCTAGTCCCTTTAGGGTGAGGGTAGATTAGGCAGAGGTAGTGTGGTTGGCAACTGTCTGAAATTGGGGCTAGAGTTGAAGCCCTACCGCCAATTGGCTCGTAAGCACTCACCAAACTATGACAACAGAACTCGATACAGGTTTACCCAGCACTCGACAAGTCCAAAACCTGGTTCGCACTAAGCAGAACGTTGAAGTCAAGCTGATGACAGGCGACCTCATTAGCGGTCAACTGCGCTGGCAAGATCCCCAGTGTATTGCCGTTGCTACCGCAGATGGCGCTGTTGTACAGATCTGGTTTCATGCGATCGCATACCTCAAGCCTCAATAACAGCCTCTCGAAAAAGCACAGATCAAACTTTATTAATAAAATTCCCCGAGGGTTAGTGCTACCTTCGGGGCTAACAGTGCTTCACACACCTACACTGATCAGCCTATGAAGGTCTTTTCAAACCTCCAGAGCATCTGGGTAAATTCCGGCAGGCAATGGCGACAAGGGTTTTTGGGGATAGTTGCGATCGCGCTGATAACGCTAGTCGCCACCCTGCGTCCGGCCCACGCCTACGAAGTGCAGATCACGCCCACCAGCCCCCAGCTGGGAGATACCCTTTCTGTTTTAGTTCAGCCTGCCCGCACCGGCCCCTCTCCCGTTGTCACGGTGAAAGGCCAGAGCTATCCTACCTATGCCTTGCCCGGCAACCGCTTCCGGGCCCTGGTACCCACTAGCCCCCTCGATCAGCCCGGACGCCTCACCCTTCAGGTCAGCGGGCAGGAAGAAACCCGCAACCTGGCTGTAGAGCTACGCAACCGCAGCTTCCCGGTGCAGCGCATCACCCTTTCCCCCTCCCGTGCTGGCCTAGAGGGCACCGACTACGAATTTGGCCGCATGGACGAACTGAAAGCCCTACGCACCCCCACCAAATTCTGGAACGGCCCTATGAGCCGCCCTAACCGGGGTAGAGTCAGCTCCGAATACGGCATTCGCCGCTACTACAACGGCGAATTTGCGCAAGATTACTACCACCGGGGCGTTGATTATGCCGACGGCACAGGCTCTCCGATTCTGGCTCCCGCTGCCGGTCGCATTGTCCTAGTAGGCCGGGTTCAAGACGGCTTTACCCTCAACGGCAACACGATTGGCATTGACCACGGCCAAGGCGTTGCCAGCGTCATGATTCACCTCTCCCGCATTGATGTCAGAGAAGGCGACTTCGTGCAGCCCGGTCAGCAGATTGGGGCAATGGGAGATACTGGCTTTGCCACCGGGCCTAACCTGCACTGGGGGCTCTATGTAAACGGCGTCTCGGTCGATCCGGTTCCCTGGCGCAACAGCAGTATTGAGTAATAGATGCACAAGCAGCAGAAATGCCCGGGTGAGAAATCCCTTATTTCCCGCTTATCTGTGCAAAGTCCTGGTAAAGTTTGTGGTTTTTGACGATGGCTCCGGGCACACTAGGCCCAGTGGCAACGACACTAAGGACAACCCGCAGCCCCCAAAAGCTGGCTGTTAATCCATAGCACCCTAATGGAGCGATTAGCCCAATGAGTATTGAAAAAATTGTTGAACAAGCCCTTCAGGATGGCTATCTAACGCCGGCTATGGAAGCCGAAGTTGGCCGCATCTGCGATACTGCCTCCGAACTGTCCATTGAAGAGTACATGGCCCTGGATCGGCTCATGGGGGCTCTGCTAACCGGTGAGGTTGTCGCCGTTCCCCGTAAGCAGTTCATCAACGTGATGGAAGAGCTGGTGTTGACCGAAGCCATCGCTCGGGTTGCCGAAATTGAGGCTAGTACCGACACGACCCTCGACTTGGGAGATGTGGCAGCCTACGCCCTGAACCGACTGCCGCCCCTCTATGCCACAACCGAAGAAGGGGCCAGCTACCAGCGAGAAAAGGCCAAAGGCGAACTGTCTGACCTAATTTCTGCCCAGGTGAAAGAAGCGATCTCCCGCAACATGGATCGTCCCGACTTCTACCCCGGACGCCAAAGCCTCAGGAAGAAACCCACCGGAGACGATGTTCTCGGCCAGGTCAGCTCTCTGCTGCAGGACTACGCGCACAAGTTTGAACCGGCTCACCAGAGCAGCTAGCCTCGGCAGCCGCTTTTGCTCCGGGCCGTGTCAACGGCAGCCAAGTGCTGCTGCTCGCTCACGGGCTACTCAATCCTTCCTTGCAGGTGCTAGACCCAGCAAATAGCCCTCTAAAACAGCTGTTTCAGAGGGCTTTCTAGCGTTCGTATAGCTGTCGCCACATCGCTTAGGACAGCCGATTTTTTGGGGTGGGGGGGCTGCACCCCCAGTCAGGGGTTCCACCCCTGCACCCCGTCCTAACACCAGTGGCTATCGCTATAAATGGCTTGAGAGAAGTCCACAGCACACGGCCTGCGAAGCATAGCTAGACAGAGTTAAAGGCTCTTGCTTCCCGTTTTTGAAGGAAGCAAGAGCCCTTTGATGGTTGTCTAAGAGAGGGTCGCTCTAAAGAGCTATTACAAAGCTTATAGGCTATTGGAAAGGGGCGTTCCAACGCCTTGCTGGAGAATAGTTGCATCGGATTTGACATAGCCAAAGTAGAATGCAACTCCAGCCAAAATAACGCTTAACCAGACATTGTTACCAAACAAAGGCATGGTGCCAAAGAAGGTATTGGTAAAGGGCAGCAGACCCAAGATGGCCTGAGCACCGTAGATAAGTGCAAAGATCCGGTTGAAGACGATAGAGCCGCTCAAGCTAGTGAACGCGGCAATGCCCCAAAGACCAACCAAAATGCCAATGGCATTGTGGAAATAGTTGGTGGGGAAGATACCAAACAGATATCCGTTACCCAGGTAAGCATCGTAGCCTGCGGGTAAGGACACAACGCCCGGTACGAAACCAGCGATGCCTAGAAACAGGGACAAAATACCTAGAATCAGGGCGCAGGAGCGAACCTGACCATCTGTTGCGGTATCGATAGAAGTACTACGCATTTTTTAAGATCTCCTTTTCTCTTTCACACAAAGTTCAGTTCACAAATCACTCAAAGAGGTGAGGGGAAAAAGGAATCACCTACCGCACCAGGTGCAGTACATCGCGCAGCACGCTGTAGCCGGCCCAGTCCCAAAGCAGGTAAGCTGAGAAGCCGATCATTGCCAGACGGCCATTCCACAGCTCTTGCTGAGGGTTCCAGCCAAAAATCCAGGCGTTGCGATCGTAGCCGTTGTATGCCTTGGCGGTGCGAGGCAGGCTAGTTGAATTGTCGATAGGAGCCTGCGCGGCTTGCTTGTTCTCTTGAATTTGTTGCATGGGATAAACTCTCAATCTCGCCTAACACATTTCATGCTATTAGCTTGACTGGTTTAATTGGTCTATCTTTAGGGCAACTGAGGCAGTCTGTCTAAGGAAGGTTTTTATTGCTCAACCCGCTCACTTTTGATTGGCACGAGCGGATTGAAGAGGTGTTTTTATTGCTCAACCTGCTCACTTTTTGATTGGCAGAAAAAATTGGGTTTAGGAGCAATGATTGCTGGCTGAATCAATTTACCGCATTGAGAGGATTGGCAATTTACTGTGCTTTTAGGGAAAGTTTAAGGCGTTAACGCCTAGCCTAAATTGGATCATTAAATTGTCTACCTTACCCAGCACCTAGGTACTGGGAACAGGGGTTTCTTCTGGCAACTCTAGCCGATTGAGCGTTCCAGGAATCTGAAGTGCCAAGATGGCTCCCAGCACCGTTACGTAGCCCACCAGCGACAGCCAGAGCAGGTGGTTGCTCTGGACGTATTCGGCGGCCACTGCCAGGGGCCCAAATCCTAGACCAAAGGCAATCAGAACGGCGTTGCGAAGGGCTTTGCCCTGCTTCATGCCAATGAAATAGCCCTCCATCATGAAGGCGACTGCGGTAATAACCAGCAGAGGCAGCAGCCAAACCACATAGTCGGTAATTTGAGTATTGATTTCGGTATGGTTTGTGAGCAGCCCAAACACGAGGTCTGGAAAGAGGATTGACCCTAGGGCAAAGCCCAGGGCAATGGGCAGGGCGGCTGCGATCGCAACCCTCAGCAGAGGCATCATTAGCTGGGTCTCTCCCTTACCCTTGAAATTGCCGGTTAGGGTTTGAGTCGTCATGCCTACTCCCTGCACTGTAAATTGGCTGAGCAGCGCAATCTGCAGCAGCAGCCCGTTTTGAGCCAGCGTTGTGGTGCCCAGGGTAGAGCTGAGGTTGTTGAAAAGAGCGTAGGTCGAGATCAGCACCAAAAACCGAACCAAAAGATTGCCTTTGAGGGCGACCGTTTCTTTGAGCGACCGCCAGTCTAAGACTTCCTTGAGGGCGGCCCCTAGATCAATGCCGCGAATAGTGAAACAAACGGCTCCTAAACCCACCAGCAAGGATAAGTACTGGCTGGCGGCGGTAGCCAGACCCGCGCCTGTGCTGGCCCAGCCCCACTGAAAAATCATCAGGTAGTCCAGCAACACGTTGGAGCCATTACCGATTATCGAGATGATCAGCACCACCCAGTTCATCTCGCGGCCCAAAAACCAGCCAATCAGCACAAAGTTGAGCAAGACGGCGGGGGCTCCCCAGATGCGGCCATAGAAATAGTCCAGGCCAGACGCCTCCACCTCCGTTGCGCCACTAAGGATGGCAAACCCAACTTTTTGTAGGGGGTACTGCAGCAGCAAAATTACCAGGCCGATCAGCAGGGCCATCAGGCCGCTTCTGAGCCCCGCTAGCAGCATCCCTTTAGAGTCCTCCTGCCCCACTGCCTGGGCAGTCAGGGCATTAGTGCTGGATCGCAAAAACTTGAGCACCCGGTAGAGATAGTCAAACAAAATTGACGCCAAAATCACGCCAGCCAGGTGCCGAATATCGGCCAAATGCCCCAGAAAGGCCGTATCAACCAGACCTGCTAAGGGCACCATCATATTGGAGAGCACGCTGACCGCCGATAACCGCAGGAAACGAGGCAAAAAGCTGTACTGAGCAGGTAAGGCAAGCACCATTCGATTCGGCCGGGACAACTTAGTGAAATACGCTGAAGACGCTGCCACGGATTAGCGGGCAGGTCTTAACAGAAATTCACCTCCTATCCTAATGGGCTTGGCCGGATAACTCAAAGGATTGTTAGGGGTTTATAGGGGCTGCTGGCTCAAGCTCTGTCGGGCCCAGTTTCCTAGGCCGCGGCCAAAACCTGCCGCAGACGGCCAGGTTGGTCTGTAATCAGGCTATCGACGCCCCACTGGATAAATCTCTGCATGTCTGCCGGGTCGTTAACTGTCCAGACATGGATGGCCTGATTTCGAGACTGGATGGACTTGATGAGTTTCGGCGTTGCGATCGCAGCTTGAACCGAGTACAGGGTCAGCCAGTTTTCTAACGCTGAAGGGGTATCTGCACAGATCAGGCCCAGCCTCAGCTGCGGGGCTAGCTGATGCACCTGCCAGAGCAAAGCCCGATCAAAGCAGGTGACGATGCAGTCGTGGCTAAAGGCCAGCTGCTGCAGCTGCTCAACCAGCCGCTGGGCTAGGCTATGGCGGGTTGAGCCGTAGGCCTTTAGCTCCAGGTTGAGCCTCAGCTGTCCCCGCACTCGATTCACCGCCTCAGCTAGCCGGGGAATGCGCTCTGCCGCAAACTCAGGCCCAAACCAGCGGCCTGCATCAACCTGACAAATCTCCCGGTAAGACCGCTCGCCCAGACGGTGCGGAAGCCCAGCAATGCGGCTTAGATCAGCGTCGTGAAACAGCACCAGTTCACCATCTGCTGTGGCCTGTACGTCTACCTCAGCAAAATCAGCGCCATCGACAATGGCCTGCTGCAAAGCGGCCAGGGTGTTTTCGGGTGCGATCGCAGAGCTGCCCCGATGGGCGGTGACGAGTACACGACGCTGCATACAATTTTTTTGACCCAGTCTACTGGCCGAGCTGTTCACTGATTTCTAGGCGGCTGCCGTTGACAAAATCTGCTCCAGTCTGGGGTCGCTTGCCCTGGGGCTGCACCTGTAGCAGCAGCAGCAGCCCTTCTCCAGTTTGAATCAGCGGTCCTTGCCCCTTTAACAGACCCACCACCTCTCCCGGTCGGGCCGAGGCCGCCGTTAGCTGGATAGCTTCGACCGTGGACTGGAGCCGAATCAGATTTTCGGGCAGCTGGGGCCAGGTAAACTCCTCCAGGGGCGCAGTGGCCGTGATCTTCAGCGGTTCACTGCGAAATAGGGTGGTGCAGTTGGGGTAAAAGCCTCGAATTTGGTTGTGCAGTGCGATCGCGCTGCGGCTCCAGTCCAAAGCATAGTCCTCCTTCTGGATGAGGGGGGCGTAGGTAGCCTGTTCCTCAGGTTGAGAAACCGCCGCTACAGATCCCAACTGGAGCTGCTGCAGCGTATCGACCAGCAAATCTGCACTTTGAGCTGCCAAGACCTGGGCCAGGTCTTGGGCCGTAGCCATCAGATCAATCGGGAGTCTGGACTTGAGCAACATCGGGCCCGTATCCATGCCTGCATCCATCAGCATCGTGGTGACGCCCGTTTCGCTCTCCCCGTGGTAAAGGCTCCACTGAATCGGGGCCGCGCCTCGGTAGGCTGGCAACAGCGATCCGTGGGCATTGATACACCCAAGCCGGGGCATGGCCAGAATGCGCGGCGACAGAATTTGACCGTAGGCAATGACCACAAAGGCATCTGCCCCAGCCGCCTCCAGGTCTGTCAAAACAGCCTCATCCTTCTTGATGCGCTGGGGCTGCCAGAGGCGACAATCAGCATTCAGCGCCACCTGCTTGACGGGTGAGGGCATTACCTGCCCGCCGCGCCCCCGCCGCTTATCGGGCTGGGTCACTACGCCTATCACTTCAAAGTCAGGGTGGGCCAGAAACCGCTCCAAACTAGGCACGGCAAACTGAGGTGTGCCAAAAAAAACAATCCGCATAACCAGGCTCACAACGTTCCTCCCCATTAAACCCCAGGTAGGCGCTACGCTGGCAGTCTATAGGAGGCCCTGCCAGGCTCTACCGCCGGGGCACAATGGCGATTTCAATGCGCTGGTTGCGCTGCTGCTCAGCCTGCGACGTACCGGCAACGAGAGGGCGGGCTTGGCCGTAGCCTACCGGCACCCAGCGATAGCCTTCTCCCAAGCGAGACTCTAGATACTGCTGTACCGCCAGCGCCTGCCGAAAGGTCAAATCGCGATAGACCTCTGCAGAGCGGGAACCATCGCTATAGCTGCCGATCACCAAGGTCGCGCCGGGGTAGCGGCTTAAATCTGCCAGCAGGGTGTCGAGAATACGCTCCGCACTAGGGGTCAAGATCGCCTGCTCAGGCGTAAAGAGCAGAGAGCTCGGCAGCGTAACGCGATCGCGGGCCAGCTGAAACAGGGGAGCTGTCTCTGGAGCAGCAACGACAGCCGTTGATGGAGTCGAACCTGCGGCGGGTGCAGCCGGGGCACTGGCGGCAGGCTCAGGGGCAACTGTTCCAGCCAAGCCACGGTTTAGCCGCTGCAGACGAGATTCCAGCGGAGCATCTGACACAGGCTCTCCCAATCTTGTCTCCAGGTCGGTGAGCCGGTTGTCAAGTGCCCCCAGCTCTGTTCCCAGGGCCGATAGCTCCGATGCGATCGCTTCTCGCTCTACCGGGTTTAGACCAGGGGCGGCAGGTGGCGGAGCGGGGGCTGGAGAAGCGGCAGGCTCAGGTGGGGGTGAGGCTGCGGTAGCCCCAAGGGGCTGGTCATTGACCATCGCAGCAGCAGGGGACAAATCCTCTGTCCACCACTGCGGGAACTGCCGCACCTTACGCACCACCCGGCTAGAATGCCGCATAGCCACCTCCTGAAAGGGCGGCTCTGAAAGTTGAGGACCGGGCAAAAACTGCGCTGCCAACACACCGGCCAGCCAGCCCAAGCTTACCCCCACGCCCAATAGCGCCAGCCGCACTATCAAAGTCCACAGGGTTGCCAGTCCAGCTACCACTCCCCCTTTAGCCGGTTTGGTTGGAGGGATGGGATCTGGGGCAGCCCCAACCCCATCGGGAGAAATTCCTGGCCTTTGAGGAAATTCATTCAAAGGAGACTCAGACATAGCTGGGTGCAGGTAACCTACAAAAGACTCAGGCAGAGGCAAGTTTTCTCATCAAACTAATCAGGCCAACCACTCCAGGGACTAACCTGAACAGTTCCATTCTCAGTAAAGACCACCATGAAGTCTGATTGGGGGGCAGCCGCCCGGCCTGAAGTGGTCAAATCGGGCAGGGGCGTTTGCTCCACAGCAGCCTCAGCCTCTGAGTCGATTGGTGCGAAGCCAACAATATCGCCAGCTTCATTCAGCCGCACCCGGTAAGTTACTGGCTCTGGAAAGCGGCTAGATTTGCGATTGCGGCTGATGACGTTACGCAACTCAGCGTTGAGCGACTCTATTCGGCGGCTGTCTCGAATGGGATTGGCAATCTCTGGGTCCAACGGCTGCACCGCACTGACCTCAGTCGCCTCGTTGGTCTTGAGCGAGGTCGTCGGGTTAGCCGGTTCAACCACCACTTCCCCTGCGGCAGTAAAGCGAGCAATAAATCGGGTCACTGGCTCAGTGATAGGGGCGGTCGGGTTAGGCGGTCGGAACAGCAGCTGCGGCAGAGGGGTCGTTTCGTCGTTAGCCAGAGCCGCATCATTACGGCTGATGTAGCCCAAAATATCGCCTTCTTGGGAAACGGTCACTTCGTACCGCCAATCTTCAGCAGGCAGCGGATCGGGAGTCCACTCAGCCTGAAGCTGCTCAGCTAAATCCTGCCGCAACCCCTCAACTACATCTGCATCCGTAATTTCCGGCGCGGTCTCAGCTGAGTCTGCTGCAGATCCTGCTGCAGTGGGGCTAGCCGCTGTGGGGTCTACAGCCTCCGTGTCTGTCTCGGGTGAGGCTTCATCTGTGGGCTCAGCAGGAGGGGTGGGCTGGGCCTCAGGGGGCGTTCCGGCTGCGGCAGTCGCTGGCTCTGTTACCGATGCCCCTGAAGACGGCCTTGGCTCGAACTCTGGCGGTGGCACAAAGAACAGGGCTAGAGCAGCAGCGGCCAGGGTCGAAGCACCAATGACCGCTGGAGCAAGCCGCTTAGCTACTGGTTCAGCAGGCTTGACCAACCGACGAGACACTGGGTTGAGCGTCAACCCCAGATCCGGCAGCGTTTGAGCATCGGTCAAGAGCTGGTCTACAGCTTCCATCAGGTCATAAAACTGAACCGTACTCAGCCTGATATCTAGAGGAGCCGTAACGCTGGTGTCGTCTGCCGGAGTATTGCTATC
>JACVRP010000461.1 GCA_014534385.1 Cyanobacteria bacterium Co-bin13 | reverse complement strand
GGGTCTGGAGGCTGGCATTGCGCTCAATCGCCTCTAATCCGTAGGCGATCTGCTGCTCGTTGAGAGTGCGGCCCCGCAGCAACTTTGCCCACCCCAGAATAGGGTTGAGGGGCGATCTCAGCTCGTGGGAAAGCACCGCTAAAAACTCGTCTTTGATGCGATTGGCCGCTTCGGCCTCCTGCCGGGCTGCCTGTTCTCGCTGCAAGAGCTGTTCCCGCTCGGTCTCGGCCCGCTTGCGATCGCTAATGTCGCTAAAGAAAACAGCCACCCCGTCGCCCAGCCTCACCGCCATATTGCGGAACCAGCCAGTAATACCGTCTGCATCGTAGGACAGCTCGATATCGTGGGATTCGCCTGTCTCAACGACCTGCACGTAGCGGTCAAACAGATCGCTGTTGACGCGGTTGCCGGGCAGCACTTCGAGCAAACGCCTCCCCACCAGCTCGTCAGCCGGATGCTGCAGAATCTCAGCCGCTTTGGGATTGACATACGTCCAGACAAAATCCACAATCGCTCCCGCCTTATTGCGGAGGCAGTCAAGGATGGTGAAGGCATCTAGAGACAGCTCCTGGCTCACCCGCAGGCGCTCCTCGCTCTGCTTCAAAGCCTCCTCAATGCGTTTGCGGTCAGTAACATCCATCGAGGTCACACCTACCCCCAAGACCTGACCATCGGGCAGGTGCACCGGAAAGTAATTGACCAGGCTGTGCCGCACAACATCAGCAGGGTAGGTGGCTCCTACCACCTCCTGGTTAAGCAGCGGCTCCTTAGTCTGCATAACCCGCTCAAGCACGGGTGCGATCGCAGGGGCCCACTGGGGCAAAGCCTCCCACAGGGTGCGTCCTGGGTGCTCACTGATGGGAATGCCGTTGATCTTGGCTAATGCCTCGTTGATGTGGACATAGCGCAGGGTTTGGTCAAACAGGGCAATGCCGACAGGGGAACTCCCGATCAAGGCACTGAGGGTAGTCTCGCTTTGGCGCAGAGCCTCTTCTGCCTGTTTGCGATCGGTGATGTCTATAAACAGCCCATCCCAAACCTCCCCATACTGGGTGTGTTCAGGGCGAGAGCGCCCCTGCACCCATTTCAGCCTGCCCGATGGGGTAGTCAACCTGCCCTCCCAGCGCCAGGGGGCAGACCTCTCAATAGCCGCAGCGATTGAACTCTCGAAAGAGGGGAGATCCTCCGGGTGGATCAGGTTCAGAAAGAAGCCGACATCTTGCAGAATCTGCTCTGGCTCAAGTTCCGTCAGCTCGCGGGAGCCAGAGCTGATATAGGTGAAGTGATGGCAGCCCTCCTTGCCAGGCTGGTAACGGTAGACCATGCCCGGCATGTTGCTAACGAGCACCTGAAACCGGGCCTGACTCGCCTGCAGATCTTTCTCCGCCTGTTTACGGTCGTGAATATCTGTGTTGGTTCCTATCCACTCTCGCACCGAGCCATTGGGGTTGAGCAGCGGCACTGCTCGGGCGCTCATATAGCGATACTGGGCGCTGGCAGCATGCCAGAGCCGCGCTTCAATTTCGTAGTCAGTGCGGCGTGCTAGAGCGTCTTGCCACGCGGCGTTTCCCCGCTCCCGGTCATCTGGATGAACCATCTCGATCCAGCCCCAGCCGGCATGCTCCTCCCAAGGCTGCCCTGTGTAGGCTTCCCATGAGGGTTGAGGGCAGATAAAGCCCCCGTCGGCACTGGTGGTCCACACCACTGCTGAAGTGGTGGCAACTAGCGACCGATAGCGCTCCTCGCTGGTTCTTAGGGCCTCTTCGGTGCGTTTGCGCTCGGTCACATCCAGGGCAATGCCCAGGCAGCCGGGGTTACCCTGCTCATCGTGGGCTAAATTGGCCCAAATTTCCAAATCCACCCTGCGGCCATTTTTGGCCTGATGCTGAGCGGCTACCCCCTCTAGGGCTTTGCCGCTCACGACCGTTTCAATACTGCGCAGAAACTCTTGAGGTCGGTGGGGTACCGTTGGCATGAACTGCCCGATGGCTTCCTCAGAGCTCCAGCCAAAAATTTGCTCCGCCGCTCGGTTCCAGAGCCTGACGATGCCCTGGAGGTCAAAAAAAGCAATGGCAACTGGGCAAGAATGGATCAGGGTCTGCAGCGTCTGGTTAGTTCGTTGCAGAGTTTCCTCGGCCTGCTTGCGCTCGCTCAGGTCCAGGACAAACCCTGTGACGGTGTTTTCCCCCGTCATTACAGCGCCGTGGAGAACCGCAATACGAGAACCATCCTTACGGAAATATTCCTTCTCGAAAGAGCCGCAGGCTCCTGCGGTTCGCAGTTCTCTGACCGCTTGCTCACTCACCTCGATAGACTCGGGTGGGGTCATTTCGCGCCAGCGCAAGCGCCCCGCCCGCAAATCCTCCTGGGTGTAGCCGACCATCTGCAGAAATTTGTCATTGGCCTCTAGAATTGGCCCATTCAAATCTGCAACGATAGTTCCGATAATGTTGGACTGGGCCAAGCAGCCAAAGCGAGCCTCACTGGCCTGCAGAGACCGCAGGTTGACCTCGGCCCTGCGCTGCGCCGTTCGCTGGGCCGCGTTGAGCGAGTTGATCAGCAGGGCGGTCATGACGAATACGCTCAGCCGTACCAGGGTGCCTACATCCGGCACGTGAAACGAAGAGATCGGTTCAATAAAAAAATAGTTAACGGCTAGGGTCGAAAGGGCGGTTGCCAAAAGTCCGGGACCCAAGCCGCCCCACCAGGTGCTCACCATAACGGCAGCAAAAAAGGGCGGGGTTGGGGTTGGCTCCAGGTAGGGGGTCAGCAAAAAATCAACTGCGATCGCAAGGAGAACCGCTGCCAGCGCAACCCCATAGCAGACTAGTCGATGAGGAGTCCTTGCTAAGGGCTCTTGGTTTGCTTCAAACACGGTTCGATTCACCTTAATCATCAGATGCTGGATCCTGTCCTTGGAAGTATCGCTCCAAGAGCTGCTGGCTTTGTTCTTGCAGAAGAAGCTCTGAAGAGCCTTGTAGCTCGTAAAGCATGGCCAAAATTTGCTTGAGCGCCAGTCCTGACGGCTGAATATGGCCGTTTTCCCATCGGTTGACTGTGCAGTAAGCGACCCCAAGAACTGCTGCAAACTGCTCCTGGCTTAAGGCAGTAAGTAATCGAAGCTGGTGAATCAGAGCACCCGCCTCAGGCTGCTTAAGCGTATCCATCTTCTTAAGCATGAACT
>JACVRP010000221.1 GCA_014534385.1 Cyanobacteria bacterium Co-bin13 | reverse complement strand
GCAGATATCTGTGCCCGGTCTGCCGCCACGGTCAAATCGAGGCCATGACTCTGATGGATGCCTTTGCCTGCGACTTCTGCCGTCATATCTTTGAGGTCAACCTGGAGCAGCAAACGGTCCAGGTGGTCGACAGCAGTCAGCCAATGTCTTGGCGGTGGATTGGACATCGCTGGCAAAGCATTTATCAGGGCAAATGGGATATGACCCTGATGCTGTGGATTGTAGTCGTAGCGCTGGTGCTGGTGCCTGCGGGCCTAGTGGCCACCTCAGCCTACGTGTTTCCACCCCTTGAAGGCAGCCCAGGGGAGCACCTGCCCCTTTACTGGGCTGCTGGAACTTTGCTTATTCACCTGGTAATGGTGCTGTGGCTGCTGGGGGAGTACTATCAGGCTCCGTTATATGTAGCAGCCAAAATTCGATTGCGCCACTGGGTGGAGCAGGTTTCTGGGAGCTGAGCAGCGTAGGTTAGCTTTGCCGACACTGCCAGGGGCTTCACCATTTTGATGTGCTCAATCCCCGCCTCTAGATAAACCTTGCCCTCCTCGCGAAACCCTAGCTTCTGATAGAAATGAACAGCGTGGCATTGGGCCGATAGAACAACCTGGCGATGTCCCTGGTCTCGGGCCGTTTGCAGCAGCCGCTCCATAATTAGACGGCCAATGCCCTGGTGCCGCCAAGGACGACAAACTGCCACCCGACCGATATGGCCATCGGGCAACAGCCGACCCGTGCCAACGAATTGTCCTGCCTGCTTCGCTAACACATGAATAGACAGCGGATCCCACGAATCGATTTCGACTTCGGCAGGAACCTGCTGTTCCTGGACAAAGACCTCATAGCGAATGCTGTGAATGACTTCTTTTTCAGCCTGATAATTAGCAATCTCGACAAGAATCATAAACAGGGAACCAGATAGATGCTAAATTTAGCAACCCCATAGTCGCAAATAATCGCCTTTTGGTAAACAGTTGTTAACCCCTAGCTGAACCTTGGCTGCAGCAGGCATCAGTCTGGTTGCAGGAACGCCACTTCAGCCAAGTAAAGGACGCCGCGATCGCTTTGGTCAAAAACTAGGGTGAGCGATGCGATCGCAGCCAGGTCCACCCCCTGAAACTGAGCTAAGGGTATGCGAACGGCACTGGGATAAATGGGAACGCCCTGATAGCCCCAGCGGGGGTCGGCGGGGTATGGGCGCAGCGCCGCAGTCGTCGCTGGCACCTCAACCCGCACGGCACGCCCCTGCCGGTCTTGCAAAATCACGGCAAAGGCAGCTGTTTGGCCATCGTTTAGGGCATCAGTAGCATCAACTGCTACCCGCAGCTGCAGACTAGCAAAGGCCCGCAGGTCTTGGCCCGAGGCTGGCAGCGCAAAGCGCAGGGACTGGGGTCGCTGCCGCCAGCTCAACCGCAGCACCGCCGGAAAGCGCGGCTGGGGTCGCCAAAAGCGATCGCAAGCGGCCAAGGCCGGACAGCGCTGCACCGAGAGATTGGGAGTTGGCTCCGGCGCAGCTGCCAGCGCTGGCGCATCAGCCGGTTCCAGGGCTAACCGCCGCTGCTGGCCCTGGCCGGGGTATAGATTGGTCAGCACAGGCACCCCCAGGAGTTGACCTGGGGCAGTCTGATTGGCAGTCAGGGCCAGGCCAACCGCCGCAGACGGCTCAAACACCTGCCTGAGAAAGCCTGTGGCGTAGGCGACTAGAAAGGCTTCCTGGGCAGCGCGAGAAAGGCGGGACGAGGCAAGGCGATGGCCCTCAGAGGCTGGGCGGCCCTCGCACAGCGGCCCGTTATCAGGCTGGCGGGCGTAGTCGTCTTCCGCTAGGGCCCGATTAAAGAAATTGTGGTTGGCTCCCGGAATTAAGACACTGGCGGCCCAGTGCTGGCGAGGTTTTTGGACTGCCGTCTCAAAGTAGTAGAGGCTGCTGAAGTCGTAAATATCGCGATCGCACCCTCCCAACAAAATACTGGTCGGCACATCTGGCAGTTCGTAAGCCTCGGGAACTGCGGCGGGGGCCTGGCTGGGCGTCGGCGCGACCAGCAGCAGGCCCGACGGCTGCGCCAAGTCTTGCAACCTTGGCATAGGGCCAGTTTGAGGCCGCCTGAGGCTGCTGAAGACTGCCGCCGCACCGCCCATGGAGTGCCCAATTAGCACTAAGCGCGACAGGTCCGCCTGCCCCGTCAACGGCACCCCAAAATCAACCCCTTCTCCCCGGCTGGCCGCGGCCAGCCGCGACAAATGCGCCGCCAGGATTTGAGGGCTGCGCCGATGGGCCAGAGACGTATAGTTTTGGGGCGTTGCTCCGTAGGCATAGGCATAGGCCCCGTTTAGATCGATAGCCAGCGTCAGATAGCCCTGGTCTGCCAGGGCCGCTGCCAAGTAGGCAAAGCCCTGGTCAAAGCGAGTGTCTGCTCCAGCAGGGCAGGGCCAGGTGCTGTCGTTCCAGACTGGGGCAAAGTGGCAGCCTGGGTGCCGACCGTGGAGAATTACCACCACAGGAAAGGGCCCCGTCCCCTTGGGTTGGGCCAAAATGCCTCGCAGCGGCACCGGCATTTCTCTAACCTCGGCGGCTACGTCAGTTTGCACCAAGGTCAAAACGCCCAAATCGTAGGCATGCACCTGGGCGGGCAGCCGATTGGCAGCAGGAGGCAAGCTAGCTTCAACTGCTACCCCCCCAACCTGCAGAAAAACAGGCCAAAGCCCTGCCAGCCCTGAGAGAAGAACCCAGAGCAAAAGCCGCTTGTGCCAGTAACCAGTCACCATAGCCTGCCTTTATGACGGCACGCCGATCTCAGCACGCCAGTTTCTTCTCGTCAAGAACGGCACATCCACCAGCAGACCCTATCGATCAAAAAAGCTAGGATTGAATTTATCTAGCCCCAGGTCAGTGTCGGCTCTATCTTCAACAACGGCTCGGACTTTGCAATAGTCAGAAACTGGCCCTTGAGGGCTACACTACACCTCTTTCCACAAATTTGCCCTGAAGGCGAACAATATCGGCTCTAATCGAGTCTTAGTAAAAAGATAGATCTGTTCACCATAGCTGTCGCCACATAGCTTAGGACATTCGATTTTTTGGGGGTGTGGGGGCTGCGCCCCCAGCCAGGGGTGAAACCCCTGCACCCCGTCCTAACACCAGTGGCTATCGCTATATCAGTCGAAATTAGTCAGTCACCGACGAGTCTTTGGAGGTCAGGTAGCATGGTGCGTATTCCCGGTTTGGTTCGATTTTTTGCGCTGGCAGGCGGCTTGGGTCTACTTGTAGCGGTTCCGCTGCTTCAGCAGGCCAGCTTCGCCCAAACAGCCGAGCCGGCCGCTGAGCCGACGGCTGATGCCGACAGTCCTCGCTTTGCCTGCCAGCTCCAGAACGGCCAGTACACGGTCATGTACCAGCCCCAAGGCCAGCCCAATCAGGGATACCCTTGGGCAGTACCCGAGGATATGGGCAGCGCCTGGCCCGCTGAGCGTCGCTGTCAGGAGATCAGCCGACGGCTGGAGCTTTACCGTCCCGATGGGTTGGTGGAGATGCAAACCGGCATGGAAAATGGCTACAACACGGTTTGTGTAACCACGCAGCAGGTGCCGACCTGCCGCATTGTCTTTACGGTTCCCAGTGGGCAAGATCCGATGGCGACTCGCGATCGCGTCTTTGAAAACCTAGCAGTAGCCGACCGAGGCGAAATGACTCAGGGCGTTAACACTTTTGTTGAAGGCAGCAGCATCCTAGATCAGCTGGGCAATGTGCTGAATCTGCCCAACACTGGCCGCCCTGCTTCTGGGATCAACCTAATTCCTTTTCTCGATCCGACCGATGGCGGCACTGGAGCGCGGCTGGCTCCAGGATCTACAGCGCCAGCAGGGCGGCCCCTCAATCCGGATCGCTTCCGCTAGAAGAGGGCCCTGAGTGGATTGGGGAATATCAGTCACAAAAATCCGGGAACAGGTACAGCCTGAATCCCGGATTTTTATTTAAAGGACCTTTATCTGAAGAAAGATCAGCCGGTGAGAGGGCAGTCGTGATTTAAGAAATCATGCGTTCCGGCTCGGCCGCAGCCATTTCCGACTCGGTACTAAAGACCGCCGAATAGAGCCAGCCAGCAGCGCCCCTAGAACGGGCGCTACCCAAAACAGCCACACCTGACCAAACAGTTCGGGGCCAACAAACAACGCTGGGCCAGTGCTGCGAGCCGGATTTACCGACGTGTTGGTCACGGGGATGCTGATCAGGTGGATCAGGGTTAGCGCGAAACCAATGGCCACTGGGGCCAGCCCAACAGCGGCTCAAAAACCCGATCTTGAAACCTTGACCAGCCTTAGAAAAGGGCCGTTCGAGTTAGTGTGCAATCAGCATAGGAGGCACTTATAAAGAACTTGTAAGAAAACCCCCAGGTCTGTTAGCCGATTTATAGATCCTCCGTTTCGGCCTAGCCGCGTTACAAGATGGGGTGCTGCATCAAATCGTGAGCTACAAGTTTCTTACCTTTGTGTCCTACAGTGTCGTCGGAACACCTCGAGTGGAACGACATCTGACCTCAGCCTCCGGCTAGCCGGAGGCTGAGTTTACTGGTAACTGCCCACCTGGACTAGGGCAGAGGCTGCTGCGTCAAAGCCTTTACCTGAGGAGAGAAAGCGATCGCAACTCCAGCTAGCTAGGTGCCCATTCCGCCTAAGCTGGTGTACGATGCGGACACGATTGCAGCACATCAGCGCGACTTATGAAATGGGAAACAGGACGGCGCAGCCGCAACATTGAAGACCGTCGAGGCTGGGGTGGAAGTCGAGGCATGTCCACTCGGGGAGGCCGAGGGATAAGTGTTGGGGGAGGCCGAGGAGTCGCCGTCGGGGGAGGCTTTGGCACCCTGCTGCTGATGCTGCTCATGGTGTTTTTGGGCGGAGATCCCTCGGCAATGCTATCAGGCGGATCGGCGGGTGGGGGCTACTACGAGACTGCTCCGGGCGCAACTTCGCCCCAGGAGGAGCAGCTAGTTGACTTTACCTCTGCCGTCTTGGCCGACACCGAGGATACCTGGCACGCCATTTTCCGAGAGCAGATCGGCCAGCCCTACCAGGAACCTCGGCTGGTTCTGTTTTCAGGCTCTGTAGATTCGGCCTGTGGCTTTGCTCAGGCGGCAATGGGGCCTTTTTACTGCCCCGCCGACCAGAGAGTCTATATCGATTTAAGTTTCTATGAAGACCTGAAATATCAGCTCCAGGCTCCCGGTGATTTTGCTCAGGCCTACGTCATTGCCCATGAAGTCGGCCACCACGTTCAGAACCTGCTCGGCATTTCCAGCCAGGTGCGACAGCTACAGCAGCGCGTTAGCACCTCCGATGCCAACGATCTCTCAGTGCGCCTAGAGCTGCAGGCAGACTGTTTCTCAGGAGTGTGGGCTAACCATGCTCAGCAGTCTCGGCAGATACTAGAGCAGGGCGATGTAGAAGAAGCGCTCAATGCAGCCAGCCAAATTGGAGATGACCGCCTGCAGATGCAGTCAAGGGGCTATGTCACTCCGGATTCCTTTACCCACGGCAGTTCGGAGCAGCGAGTCCGCTGGTTTAGGCAGGGCATTCAGACAGGGGATCTGGCTCAATGCAATACGTTTGATGTGGCCAGTCTCTAAAGGTTAGCCGCGCCTGTTTTTCCCTGCTTTGTCTCCAGGCGGTCCTGCCAGGGGATGCGCTCAATCCAGTGATGCGCGTTAACAGTTCGGAGGCCACAATGGGCTTGGTCAGGCACTCGTCAGCCCCCGCTGCAAATACCTGGTCGAGGATTGTCTGATGGCTGTGGCTGGTGATGATTAGAATTGGCAAACTGCGCCAGCTAGGGTCTTGACGGTACGCAAATAAACTCGTTCACTCAGGCGAGAAGCTGCGATGCGATCTTCCAAGCTGTCTCGGTTGGTCAGCACAATCACTGGCAGTTCAGGGTGTTCTTGATGGAGCGCTTGCAGCACAGACAATCCTGTGCCGGATGAGAACTGCAGGTTGAGGTCTAAAACAACAAGATCGGCCTGCTGCGATCGCAACCACGGCTGCACCTGCGCCGGATCGGCGACGGAGTCTAGGTGCAGAGCCCATTGTGGAGCCTCTGCCGACAGCTGGCTAAAGCGCAAAACTGCTCATGACGGAGCTTCCAAGGCAGCTAACGCTGCTCTGGCAGGAGGCGTTGCCGCTGTCGGCATAGGGGCTGCTGCTGCTCGCTCCTTCCGTTTTAGGGCTGCTGGGGATGGGAGACGCTAAGCCCGGCACTGGGGGCAAGAAGCTGCTGCTAAACGCCTTTTTAGATAGCGATCGCAGCGGCAATACGGACCTGGGCAATGTGGCCAAGTTTGCTGTTGATTCCTCAATCCACCGCGCTAACTGCACTTAAGAAAAACCGCTAACAAAATAAAAAGCAGGGGATTTAAATCCCCTGCTTCTTTGCACCGACTGCCCTACTG
>JACVRP010000172.1 GCA_014534385.1 Cyanobacteria bacterium Co-bin13 | reverse complement strand
GGTTCAGCAGGAAGTTAAACAGCATGTGCATGCGATCGCCTTCCCCAAAGAACGTTGGAACTTTTTTGGGGGGCTCGTTGGCCTCGGCCAGCAGAATGGCGTCGCTGCAGCGGCTAGTGACGAAGGTCCGCATCTCTGTGTAGAAGCCCTTAATCTTTTCGGGATCGACCTCCTCTAGGCCTGGGGTTTCTAGCATGTAAGGAGCTGCATCAATGCGGAACCCAGAAACGCCTAGGGCCAACCAAAAGCCCATGATCTTACAAATTTCTTCCCGCACCTCAGGGTTGGTAAAGTTTAGGTCTGGCTGCTCTTTATAAAAGTGGTGCAGGTAATAGGCTTGGGCAGCTTCGTCATACTCCCAAATGCTGTCTTCTACGCCTGGAAAGGCAACGTCTTTTTGCTTAACTTTATCGGGGTCAGGGGGGGTATCGACCCAAATGTAGTAGTCCCGGTAAGGCGAGTTGGGGTCGGAGCGAGACGACTGAAACCAGGGGTGCTCGATGGATGTGTGGTTGATCACCATGTCGATCAACACCCGAATGCCCCGCTCCTTGGCCTGCACCATAAACTCGACAAAGTCGCCCAGCGTGCCCAGGCGCGGATCGACGTTGTAGTAGTCCATCACGTCGTACCCATTGTCGCGATTGGGAGATGGGTAAAAGGGCAGCAGCCAGAGGCAGGTTGTCCCCAGACTGGCAATATAGTCTAGCTTTTGGGTTAGCCCCTGAAAGTCGCCAATACCGTCTCCATTGCTGTCAAAGAAGGTTTCGACATTGAGGGAATAAAAAATTGCGTTTTTGTACCAGTGTGTTCGCATAATAGTCAGGCAAATATGGCCCGCTCTCTTCTAGTCAACTAGTAGGGTGGGCACTGCCCGCTGGCTCAAGAAAAGCTTGCGCTGCAGCGGGTTAACCGATTGAAGGTTAACTAACGGCAAAAGCAATTGTGCTCAGCAGTGCGTTCTCGGCCTGCCGCGAATCTAAGCGGCTGTGCTGCACCACAATGGGCACATCCGACTGAATGACGCTGGCGTACTCAGTGCCCAGCGGTACCGGCTCAGGGTCTTTGAGATCGTTAAACCGTACGTGCTTTGTCCGTCTGGCTGGGACGGTGATTGAGTACGGGCCAACCGGCTCGCGATCGCTAAAATAAATCGTGATCTCAACCTGGGCATCCTGGTCTGACGTATTTAGCAAGCAGGCGGTTTCATGGCTAACAAATTCCTGTCCCTCGCCCGTACTCCCAGGAGGAATATATCCTTCAGCGATGGCCCAGCAGGTTTTTCCAATAGGTGGATTCATGGTTGGTCGGCTGAAGCAGAGGAAGGAACTCAATTCATAACGGCATTTGGAACGTCATCCGACCCGTTACTCTGTTGAGAGGCTACCGAGTTCAACCTTGTTTTTCCTTCTGCCCAAAGATTCACTCTCCGGGTTGCGGCAGTCTACTAATAGATAGAGGTTTTCTGTTTTTGCTATGTCCTCTGTGTTGCTCAATCCTACGCTGGCCCGCATTGATCTATACCCGGTTAAGTCCTTTGACGGCATAGCTGTGCCTCAGGCAGAGATCTCGCCGGGTGGGGCACTGAGGTGCGATCGCAGCTTCGCCCTGTTCGACAGCCAAGGTCAGTTCATCAACGGCAAGCGCAATGCCCGCATTCATCAGCTTCGGGCCCTATTTTCTCAAGACTGCACCCGCCTGACGCTCTGGGTAGACGGCAGCGATGAGAAAACTACCTTTGAGCTGGCCCAGCATTGGGCTGAGCTAGAAAGCTGGCTCAGCGGCTACTTTCAGCAGCCTGTGACGCTGCAGGAAAATCGTCAGATGGGCTTTCCTGACGATACCGATTCGCCTGGCCCCACGATTATCAGCACCGCTACTTTGGAAGCGGTGGCCGCCTGGTATCCTGACCTGGCCGTGGACGAAGTGCGCAGGCGCTTTCGCAGCAATTTAGAAATCAGCGGCGTGCCTGCCTTTTGGGAGGATCAGCTCTTTGGAGAAGAGGGTGAACCTGTCGCGTTTCAAATTGGATACGTCACCTTTTGGGGCATTAACCCTTGTCAGCGCTGCATTGTGCCCACGCGCAACAGTTTGACGGGAGCGGGCACCGCCCAATTCCAAAAGACCTTTACCCAGCAGCGGTTGGCCACGTTGCCCGACTGGGCTAACCGTTCGCGGTTTAACCACTTTTTTCGCCTGTCGGTAAATACGCGTCTGCCGGCAGCTGAGACCGGCAAGGTGCTGCGGCTGGGAGATCCGCTGCGGCTTGCCTAACGTTTGGCCGCCATTGTCATCCCCTAGTCGGTTTGTGAACACCTTTAACAGCTTCGCGCAGCTTTGTGATGGCAGAGGCTAAATTTAACCTATGACTCAGAAAAACGAGATTCCGGCGCTGATTTTGGCTTTGGGCACCACCCTGCTGCTGTTGGGGGGCGGCTACTGGTGGCTGACCCGTCACACTGAGCTGGGCCGCAACCTGAGCCAGTCAATCCCGCAGGCCATACCCGAGACCTCTCCTAATACAGCCCCCAACCGTCCGGGCCAGTCGCCTCTGGAGCAGCGTTTTAGCGCGGGTGAACGGCTGCTGATCGCCGGAGTGGCCTCAGCCGAAAAACAGGCGGGAATTAGTGCGATCGCAGCCGGTGACTTTACTCAAGCCGTCAGTGCCTTGGAGGCGTCTCTACAGCAAAATCGCAATGACCCCGAAGCGCTGGTCTACCTCAACAACGCCCGCATTGGCAGCGGACAGAACTACACCCTGGCGGTAGCCGTGCCGACAACAACCTCGGTAGATCCGGCCCAGGAGATCCTGCGGGGGGTCGCCCAGGCCCAGCAGCAGGTGAATGAATCCGGGGGCATCAACGGTGTGCCGATTCGTATCCTGATTGTGAACGATGACAATGCCCCTGCCGTTGCCGCCCAGGTAGCCGAGACCTTAGTGCAAGATCCGACTGTGCTAGGGGTTGTCGGCCACTTCGGTAGCGAGACTTCCCTAGCCGCAGGCGAGGTCTATCAACGGGGCGGGCTGGTGATGGTGTCGCCGACCAGCACCGCCGTTGGGCTGTCGGGCTTTGGCGACGCGATCTTTAGGACGGTGCCGAGTGATCGCTTCACGGCGACCACCCTGTCTCGCTACCTGGTCAATAGCCTACAGGAACGCAATGTAGCGATCTACTTCAATGCCGACAGCGACTACAGCCAGTCCCTTAAAAATGAGCTGACCACGGCGCTGTTGAGCGATGGCGGACAGGTCGTCGCCGAGATCAACGTTGCCGAACCCAGCTTTAACGCCAGAGGCAGCCTTGATCAGGCGAGCCAGCAGGGGGCGGAGGTGCTGGTGCTAGCCACCAACACGTCCACGCTGAATCAGGCGCTGCAGGTAGTCGAAGCCAACCAAGCCCGCCTGCCCCTGCTCGGCGGCGATAGCCTCTACAATCCCCAGCTTTTGCAGCGAGGGGGAGCCGATGCCGCCGACATGGTGGTGACGGTGCCCTGGATCTTGCTGTCTAACCCCAATACCCCCTTTGTCGCCACGGCCCGCCAGCTTTGGGGCGGCGACGTCAACTGGCGTACGGCGATGGCCTACGATGCGGTGCTGGCAATAGCGGCTGGGCTTGCGCCCAACCCCAGCCGGTCAGGGCTCCAGGCAACCCTGTCGGGAGCTGGCTTTACCACCGAGGGGGCCACGGGCACGATTCGGTTTTTGCCTTCGGGCGATCGCAATCAGGCGATGCAGCTGGTTCAGGTTCGCCCCGGCACCCGCTCCGGCTATGGCTACGACTTTGTGCCTGTGCAGCCCTAGCCGCGAGAGGCTATCTGCTCCAGGTAGGCCATCGCCGTTTTTAGATCCCAACGGGTGTAAAGCTGCACCAGCTTGATGGCCTCCATTCTCTGACCGGTCGCAATCAGTCTTTGTATCTTAAGCATTGCCTCCCCCGAGATTTGGCTGGCGGCACTGAAGTCGGCGGGGGCAAACAGGTCAGGAAAGCCGACCGGAGCAATGCCGTTGATCACATACGCCCTGGCCTCCTTGAGGCTACAGCCAGTCTGCTCGCGCACCTGCTTAACTGCTTCAATCGTCCGGTTTTGGGCTAGTAGGGCCTGCACTTCGGCTGCCAGCGCCTGTGGGTCGACAACCGGTCTGTTGCGCGGTGAACCAGACCTTTGCGTCAGCGTTGCAGGGACAGCTGAGCCGGGTAAACGCCGTCCCCGCTGGCGCTGTTTAGTCAGCCAGAAACCGAGGACAAAGGCCAGCAATGCCAGCAGAATCAGGGGCAGGGGGTTCATGGGTCAGCCTCAACCAGTGCTCCTACCCTAGCCGCCCCATCTGAGGTCAGGGCGCGATCGCAACAGTCTGCAAGATTTTGAGCAGGTCTTGAGGCTAGGGATTTTGCTGAAGATACTGGAGAATGCCGCGTGCGATCGCATTGGCCATCGTCTCTTGCCAGGCCGGATCTCGCAGTCGAGGCGCATCTTGGGCCCCAGTGACAAAGCCCAGCTCTAGCAGGGTTGCTGGCATGGAGGTGCGGCGGATGACGAAAAAGTTAGCCTGTCGCACGCCCCGGTCATTCATGCCGGTCGCTGCCAGCATACTGGCGTGAATAGTTGCTGCTAGCCGCCGCCCAGACTCAGAGGCGTAGTAAGACTCAGTCCCGTTGACCTCGGGTCGGCTGAGGCTGATCGCATTGGCGTGAATGCTGACAAACACAGTGGCATTAGCCCGCTCGGCAACATCGACTCGGGGCTGCAGCTCCACAGTGCGATCGTCATAGCGAGTCATGATCACGGTGACGCCCTGGCTCTCCAAAATCTCCCGCACCCGCAGGGAAATCGGAAAGATCACCTGTTTCTCCTGCAGACCGCCAATGCCGACTGCGCCAGGGTCAACCCCGCCGTGACCCGGATCTATTACGACCACCCGCCGCTCGTTCCGCACTGAGGGTGGAGGAGCCGCTGGCCGGGGTGTGGGTGGGGTCGCCGGGGTAGGCGGCACAGCAATTGGCTGAGTTGGTCTGCTCGGTGGCGGCTGGGCGGCCACTGACGATGCTGCTGGGGGCGGACTGTCAGGAATTGAGCTAATCGCCACCCCCCGAGGCGGCAGCAAAATTACGCCACCTTGGTTGTTCAATACTCGCCAGTCGGGACTGGCCGCCGCTAGGGCCAGTGTGATTCGAGTGGTGGGCGGGTCTGACTCTAGCTGGGTCACCTCCCACGTGGTGACGCTGTAGCGATTGCTGGGCAGGGCGATGGGCCGGAGGGTGTTTGCGATCGCAGTGTTCGGCAGATCAATCGTCAATGTACGATTATCAGGCCCTCTACCGCTCTGGCTCACCCTGGGTTGAGGCACACTGCCGCTAACGCGCAGTAAAAAGCCATCTCCGGTGGTTGAAATGCCCTCTAGCTGCGCCGCGCCGCGAGCGTTGCCCTGCCGCACTATTTGGTTAGCGGCTGGATTCGGTGCTGCCTGGCCAGGAGCTGTCGTCGGAGCCTCACCTGGGGCAGGGGTGGCAGCAGTCCCAGGGGCGGGCAACTGCACGACCCACTGATTCGCGCTGAGGCCCCGCACCTCCACCTGCTGAGGGCTAACTGCGTAGCTCTCACTCAGCTCAATCACAATGCGAGTGGTCTGGGCATCAAACTGGCCTGCCCGCACCTCACGCACCGCTCCGCCCACCCGCTGGCTCTGGGTAGCCCGACCTAAGGTCGTGCCCGGCAGGTCTACCACAACGCGGGTGGGGCTAAAAATCATTTGTGCCCTGGGCTGCACCCCCACATCGGTCGTGAAAGTGAGCCGATTGTTCTGGGCATCGAACCACCAGGACTGGAGCTGCGCTGCTTCAGCAGGTAGCGTGATTACCAGCGCACTCAGTGCACTCAGCGTCCCCGGAATTAGCCAGTGAGAATGCAAATCTCGAAAGTCTCCCAAATTGCACGGGTTCTTAAGATGCAAAGGATCCGGCAGGGAATGCCGGATCGCTGGAGATAACTATACCAGCCTGAAAATTATTTGCATCAGGGTATACCGCATCTCCGGAAGATTGCCCTTAGGCCTACAGAACTGCTTCAAATATCAGGCTTTTACGGAACGAACTCAGCTATACGAGTTCTTGCGCCCCAATTCCTGCGCCTTAGCTCCTGCGCCTCAGCGCCACAGCCGACGCCACCAGGGCTCAGCGGCAGCATTTACAGCGGGCAGCTTCCGGCGGATCTCTGTAATGTTCCAACCGGTCAGTCGGGCCAGGGTTTGGGCCTCGCGCTCAAACCGCTCAGGCAGGGATTGCTGGTATGCTTCCCCGGCTTCACAGGCCACTTGCCCAGCAAATGCGTGGCGCAAGATGTAGCGTCCCTGAAAATTCTCTCGGTTTGACGTCTCCTGAAACACCAGATCCTCGGGGAATTTATCGCGGGCATAGCGAACGTGGAGCCGGGTAATAAAGACATTGCCTCCTGGAGGGGGCATCAGCCCCGAAGGCGGCACGCGACCTGGACCAATCTGCCCCGCTCCTGTCCAAAAAACGCCTGCCTGGCGCAGTTCCTCCGGCGTCAGTGGATTGGCCGCGCAGGGGTCGCACCAGCCCATGTCCCAGGCGTATTCCAAAAAGGCGACGCTGCGATTTTCCTGCTGGTGGCTGAGCTGAAACATAGAGCGGTAAAAGTCGCTGAACTCGTCTTTAACAAAAACCGGAATTTCAGCCTCCGAGGGAATTTTGACGGTGCGGTAGTTGGTCACCTCAACCTGCCCACTGGGCGTTAGCAGGTACACGACCAGGTCCTGCTCCTGTTGGGCGTTAACCATGCCCAGCCGAATCGGCAGCATAAACCGGGGTGATTCGTAGGCCATTTGCAGGGGCCGCAGAGACTGGAAGCCGCTGCGATTAAATTCCTCCAGATTGACCTTGGCAACGAAAAACTTCATGCCCTGACGAATGTAGGGCTGCAGCAGGCCACTGGCCCCCGATGACAGCTGGTAGTCGTTCTGCCTGAGCCAGGTTTCTAGCCCATCCGACTCGCGGGCACTGAGAATGACAATGTCATATTCGCCCACGGAAAAGCTGGCCTCTACGGTGACGCCCAGGGCCTGATCGGCGGCAGCTCTCCCGGCTGCCTCACTGGCCAGGCTGCCACGAGACATGCTGGGGGCCATGGGGTAAGGCATTGGGGCACAGGGATCGGGGTCAAAGTACTCGACTAACCGGGGGGCGCTAAAGGCATCGAGCCGCTCCACAATAGCCGGATCGCCTACGTTGACCTGCTCCTCGGTGAGCAGTACCGGCACCGGTACCACCAGGGCAAAATCTTTGACATCGCCCTGGTAGTCGTTGGCCATCGTTAGCACCGTGCGGTTGCCGTCTCGCGCGATGATCACCTGCGATGCCTGGTTGTAAAGGCTGGTGTCGGCTTTGGCCACATAGAAACCGCAGAAGGCCCAGGCCGCAGGAGCCAGGGTAAAGAGCGCGATCGCAACGCCACCTATCACCCCCAGCGAGGTTCCCAGCGGCTTCAGGGGCAGGCGCTTCCAGGTAAATCTAGGCGCGGCCCACAGGTAATCTAGCAGCAGCGTCAGCGGTGACAGGGCAAACAGCGCCCAAAAGACCGCTGTGGGCAGAAACAGGTAGTTTCGCAGCCCAAAGGTGACAAGTGCGAT
>JACVRP010000586.1 GCA_014534385.1 Cyanobacteria bacterium Co-bin13 | reverse complement strand
GACCGCCTCAGGGTCAGCCTTGCGCAGCTGGCTGCGCTCTAGCTCCTGCACCACCACCAGCTGCTCGGCATTGCCCAAATCAACCGAAAATGCGGCCCCAGCACCTGCTCGCAGGGCTGAGTGAGCCTGTTCTACCGTTGCGTCAATATCTTGGGGATAGTGGTTGCGGCCCCGAATGATGATCAGATCCTTAAGCCGGCCCGTCACATAGAGCTGTCCCTGGTGCAAAAAGCCCAGATCGCCCGTTCGCAGGAAAGGCCCTGGATCGGCCTCTGCCAGCTCAGCAGCAAAGCTGTACTGGGTGGTATCAGGGCGCTTCCAGTAGCCCCGAGCCGTGCTGCGAGAATGGCTGACCCAAATTTCTCCAATGGTGTCTTCGGGGCAGAGTTGGCGGGTTTGCGGCTCAACAATCTGCACCTGCCCAGGGCTGGCCGGTTGGCCGCAGCCGACTAGCCAGCGCACCTCCTGCTGTTCCTGAGGCGGCTGCACCTGGTTGAGCTGCAGGGCCTTAGCGTCGGCCTGGCGCACCTGGGGCGGCTGCCCTTTCTCAGTGCCGGTCACCATTAGGGTCGTTTCGGCCATGCCGTAGCAGGGGTAAAACGACTCTAAGCGAAAGCCAAAATCGCCAAAGGTCTCGACAAACCGCTGCAGCGTTTCGTAAAGAACCGGTTCTGCACCGCTAAAGGCCAGCGTCCAGCTCGACAGGTCTAGATCCTGCCGCTGCTCAGGCGTGGTTTTGCGAACACAGAGGTCGTAGGCAAAGTTAGGGCCGCCACTGGTCGTTACCCCGTAGTGGGAGATGGCCTTGAGCCAGCGAATCGGCTTTTGCAGAAAGGCCACCGGAGGCATCAGGGTCATCGGAGCTCCGACATAGAGCGGCTGTAAAAGGCCCCCAACCAGCCCCATGTCGTGGTAGGGCGGCAGCCATGAAACCCCCGAGCTGGCGGGGGAATCTTGGAAAAACTCGTTGATCAGGCTGGAGTTGTGCAGCAGGTTGTCGTGGCTGATCATGACGCCCTTGGGGGCTGCCGTTGAGCCTGAAGTGTACTGCAGCAGGGCCAAACTCTCTGCCCCAATCCCAGGCCGCTGCCAGGCATTGGCGAGCTGGTTATCTAAGGCGTCGGTGCTGAGCCAGTACAGCGATCGCAGCTCAGGGCACTCAGCAAACCGCTGCTCCAGCTTAGAGAGCACCGCTTCTTGAGTCAGGGCCACGGTCGCTCCTGAATCTTGAATGATGGACTGGATCCGCTGCAGCGAGCGGTTGGGTCGAGGCGGATAGGCGGGCACTGCGATCGCACCCGCATACAGACAGCCAAAGAAAGCCGCTACATAGTCCAACCCTGCCGGATACAGCAGCACCACCCGCTGACCCTGGCACTGGAGTTCATTTAAGAGAGCTGCGATCGCCCTAGCTCGGCAGTCCAGATCGTGATAGGTCATGAGCACCTCATCGCCAACCACGCCCTCTGGCAAAAACCGATAGGCTATCTGATTCGGGTGCTCTTGGGCTCGCCAGTGCAGCAGATCGACAAAGGTGGTCAGCTCAGGAGATATCTTAGCCGGGCCTCTACTCATGGACACGCTTCTCTATAAACCTTGATTCAGTGCTTCTTTCTAAAACTCACTCTACAGTTGCGCCTCATAGGCCGCAGCAGTTTTTCAGACAAACCCAATGACCAGGCCGATCTGGCCCAAGCGGTTCGCCCCAACCCGTGCGACGCAGGACACTTTAAATAAATCCACAACCCATCTCAAACAACCCAATGCCAGCCTCAAGTCAAACAACAGCCCGAAACTCAGAATAATCTCAGATCCTATTGTCCTAGATTTAAGGCTGAACTGCCTCAAATCCCTCCACCTCATAGACGCAAACTTAGTCCTAATAGATTCAGTGGCCCAGCGTAGATCAGGATCTCTGCTACCTAAGTTCAGCCCGCTGAGCAGGAGGTCATTAATCCTTGGCGCTCGGCTGGGCATCATGCCGCAGCTAGGCAGCCCCAACAACTGCCTGCAGGATCGCTCATATCCAGTCCTATGTTTAGCTGAATACGCTCGGTCATAACCTGGTTCTGCCATCCTTTACGTTGCCTTGCAAGCAGTAGCTCCGAGCAGGTAAACCAGCAGTCATACAGAAATTGGGCTAATTTTAGGCGTTTG
>JACVRP010000001.1 GCA_014534385.1 Cyanobacteria bacterium Co-bin13 | reverse complement strand
TCTTTTAACCTTAAAAATCTCTGTCTGTTCTGACATATATTTTTTATGGGATTAGCCACTTGGTCATTAATTTCGGAAGTGGGTGGGCAAAGCCAAACCCACTTCTAAACATTTAGACTGAGCCCAAGCTAAATTGAGCCGCCTGCAGCCTGCAGCCGCGCCCGCGCCCGCTTGAGCGACTGCTTCGCCTGAATGGTGGCCTGCCGATCGTCGACAGAAACCTGGTTCATGCGAGTCTGGGCTTCGTCATAGGCTTGACGGGCCGTTTCTCGATCAATTTTGTCGCCTCGCTCAGCGCCGTTGACGAGAATTGTGACCTCGTCTGCTTCAACTTCGGCGAAACCACCCATGAGTGCGATCGCAACCCACTCTCTATCAGCCCGAACGCGCATTACGCCAACATCTAAAGCTGTGAGCAGGGGAGCGTGACCGCTCAAAATACCGAGTTGCCCTGTGGTGCTGGGCAAAATTACTTCTTCAGCGGGAGAATCCCACACCGTCTTATCTGGCGCAACGACGCGCACGGTTAATGGCATAGCAGTTTTAAGAACCCCTGTGATAGACAACGCATCGACCGCGCCACCGCTAGCTTTTGAGGTAGTACCGGAAAAGCTAGCGGCAGCGGCAGGTTTAGCTAGCAGACTTCAACTTCTCAGCAGCGGCCATCACCTCGTCAATGCCGCCCTTGAGGTAGAAGCACTGCTCAGGCACGTCATCTAACTCGCCTGCCAGAATCATGTTGAAGCCCTTGATGCTGTCTTCCAGGCTGACGTACTTACCAGGGGAGCCGGTAAACACTTCAGCTACGAAGAAAGGCTGGGACAGGAAGCGCTCGATCTTACGAGCCCGAGCCACCGTTTGCCGGTCGTCCTCAGACAGCTCATCTAGACCCAGAATGGCGATAATGTCCTGCAGCTCCTTGTAGCGCTGTAGGGTCGCCTGAACCGCACGAGCCGTGCGATAGTGCTCCTCGCCTACAATGCTGGGCTGGAGCATTGTAGAAGTAGAATCTAGCGGATCTACCGCAGGATAAATTCCCTTAGAAGCCAGACCCCGAGAGAGTACGGTGGTGGCATCCAGGTGGGCGAAGGTGGTTGCAGGAGCCGGGTCAGTTAGGTCGTCCGCAGGCACGTAGACCGCCTGAATCGAGGTGATCGAGCCTTCCAGAGTTGAGGTGATGCGCTCCTGCAGAATGCCCATCTCGTTACCCAGGGTGGGCTGGTATCCTACCGCAGAAGGCATCCGGCCCAGCAGAGCAGATACTTCAGAACCGGCCTGCACAAAGCGGAAGATATTGTCGATGAACAGCAGCACGTCCTGCTTGTTTACATCCCGAAAATACTCGGCCATCGTCAGCGCCGACAGACCTACCCGCATCCGGGCTCCGGGGGGCTCGTTCATCTGACCGTAGACCAGGGCCACTTTAGACTGGCCTAGGTCCTCGGCGTTGATTACGCCCGATTCGATAAATTCGTTGTAGAGGTCGTTGCCTTCGCGGGTGCGCTCGCCCACGCCGCCGAATACGGATACCCCACCGTGCTCTTTGGCGATGTTGTTAATTAGTTCTTGAATCAGAACGGTTTTGCCAACGCCAGCGCCGCCGAACAGACCAACTTTGCCGCCCCGACGATAGGGAGCCAGCAGGTCAATAACCTTAATTCCGGTTTCAAATACTGACGGTTTGGTTTCTAGTTCCGTCAGTTTAGGGGCATCCCGGTGAATAGGAGAAGACTCCTCAGCGTTGACCGGGCCTTTTTCGTCTACAGGTTCGCCCAGCACGTTGAAAATCCGGCCTAGGGTTGCTGCACCGACAGGAACGCTGATAGGAGCACCCGTATCAACGGCTTCCATGCCGCGCACCATACCATCGGTGGAGCTCATGGCAACAGCCCGCACTTGGGAATCGCCCAGAAGCTGCTGAACTTCGCAGGTGACAGAAACTTCGCCGCCAGCCGGGTTGGTGCCCCGAACCTTGAGAGCGTTGTAAATCTTAGGAAGCTGGCCGCTAGCAAACTTGACGTCTACAACCGGGCCAATGATCTGAGTGATGTAGCCGATATTCGTTTTCTCTGCAGTGGTGACCATGCTTGCGCCTATCTCGTGATCAGCTTGTTCGGCGGCTTTCTTAAGAGAGTGTTACGTTCCAAAGCGCCACCCTCCAGATTATCACCGAATGATTCCCCGTAACGAACTTTAAAGAGACTGCGAAAGGCCCTCAGGGTTGAGGTTTCCAAGGCGAAATATTTATCGAGAAGGATTTATGCCAAAAGTCTTCTAAAGTTCCCCTGTCTGCTGAGGCTGCGTAAGCTGCGAGGTTTTCTCCCGCCTAAATAGCAAACGGACTTAGCCAGTTTGGGCCGGCCTCAGCGCGCTAGCCTTCTGCCGGTCCGGCTAGGCTATTGACGTATTGCCACAACCCGGACTTTGGCCGTTGTCGAGAAAAAATCTTAACCTGAGGATTAAGTTGAACCCCTACAATGTTGCGGCTAAAGCTTAGGTAAAGTAATGACGAAGGCAGCGCTGGCAGAACTCAGCATCGACTTAAACGATCCGCAGTACTATTTCAACCGCGATCTGAGCTGGCTGAAGTTTAATGACCGGGTGCTGCATGAAGCTTTAGACGAACGCACGCCTTTGCTGGAACGTTTGAAGTTTCTGGCAATTTTTAGTGCCAACCTAGATGAGTTTTTTATGGTGCGGGTGTCGGGCCTGATAGAACAGGTGCAGGCAGGGGTGCATCCCAAAACGCCAGACGGTATCCCTCCTGCCCAACAGCTTGAGGCCATTCGTCTGCACCTGGGTAAAAAGCTATCTGAACAGGACCGCATTTTTAAGCAGACGCTCTGCCCCGAGCTCAGGCAGCACGGAGTTTATTTGCTGGACTACGCCGATCTGGATCAGGCCCAAAAGGTGCACCTGAAGGCGTACTTTGAAAAGCGAATTTTTCCGGTGTTGACGCCTTTAAGCGTTGATCCGGCTCACCCGTTTCCTCGCATGTCAAACCTCAGCCTAAACCTGGCTGTGCGGGTTGAGCATCCGGAAAACGGCACTCAAAAACTGGCGCGAGTAAAGGTGCCCGGCAGCCTCCCTCGGTTTGTAACGCTGCCAGAGCCGCTCAACGTTTATCAGGAAGAGACTTGCCTTTGGGTAGGGGTGCCCCTGGAGCAGGTCATTGCAGAACATTTAGACTTCCTGTTTCCTGGCATGAAGATCAAGGATCATCACCTTTTTCGGCTGACTCGAGATGCAGATTTTCCCGTCAAAGAAGATGATGCTGACGATCTGCTGCTGGCCATTGAACAAGAAATTAGCAAACGTCGACTGGCTGGCTTTATCTGCAGATTAGAAGTTGCCTCCACGATGCCGCTCGATCTGTGCCAGGGCCTGATGCAGGAACTGAAGGTCACAGAGAACGAGGTCTATGAGATTGACGGACTGCTGAATCTAAAGGATTTGTTCTTCTTTTTGTCGCTGCCGCTGCCCGATCTCAAGGACAAGCCCTGGAGCAGTGTTACCCCTCCCAGGCTGCGGCCCGTGGTCGATCTCGATGAGAACGGAGAGGAAGTGTTTGTGGAGCATGCTCCCAATATCTTTGCGGCTATTCGGCAGGGTGACATTTTGGTACACCATCCCTACGAATCCTTCACGAAATCGGTGCAAGAGTTTATTACGCAGGCCGCTCAAGATCCCCAGGTGCTGGCGATTAAGATAACGCTCTATCGAACCTCTGGCGATTCTCCCATTGTGCAGGCGCTGATTCGGGCGGCGGAAAACCGCAAGCAGGTGGTAGCACTGGTGGAGCTAAAGGCTCGCTTTGATGAGGAAAACAACATTGTCTGGGCCAAGCAGTTGGAGAACGCTGGAGTTCATGTGGTGTATGGCTTAGTTGGGCTCAAGACTCACACTAAAACGACTCTGGTTGTGCGGTTGGAACGCGATGAGATCCGCCGCTACGTGCACATTGGCACGGGCAACTATAACCCTAAGACCTCCAGGCTATACACAGATCTAGGGTTGTTTAGCTGCCGGGAGGATGTGGGGGCCGACTTGAGCGACTTGTTTAACTTTCTCACCGGCTATTCGCTGCAGCGGGCCTACCGCAAGCTACTGGTGGCTCCCCTGACACTGCGCGATCGCATGGTGGCGCTGATCCAGCGGGAGATCGACCACGCCCAGGCAGGCGGCACTGGCAAAATCATCGCCAAAATGAACTCCCTGGTAGACGGTAAGATTATTCGGCTGCTTTACGAGGCTTCCCAGGCAGGGGTGCAAATTGATTTGATTGTGCGAGGCACCTGCTGCCTACGGCCTGGGCTGCCGGGAGTTAGCGAAAATATTCGAGTCACCAGCGTCATTGGCCGATTTTTGGAGCATTCCCGCATCTTCTACTTTCACAACGATGGGCAGGAGGAGGTGTACATCGGCAGCGCCGACTGGATGACCCGCAACCTGGATCGCCGGGTAGAAGCGGTTGTGCCAATAGAGGATTTGAAGTTGAAGGACGATCTCAAAACCATTTTGGAGATCTCTTTGCAGGACAACCGCCAGGCCTGGGAACTACAGCCCGATGGGCAGTTTATCCAGCGGCAACCAGCAGCAGGCGAACCTGAGCGGGCCACTCAGGCTGTGATTATGGCGCAGACACTGCAGAAGGCTGGCTAGCGACTGCGATCAAAGGATTGGGATGGTTGGGTTGAGTGTTTTTTAGCTTTAGGGCAGCTGGTCCTCAGCCGGAGGGGCAGCTGCCGATATGGCAGGCAGATCCGCTGCCGGTATCGCGGGAACCAGGGCAGCCGGTTCTTCCCTTTCTAAAACATCAATGATCCAGGCTTCCTCGATCCAGACTTTGCAAATAACGGCCAGGGGTAGGGCTAAAATCAGCCCGAGTGGGCCTAAAAAAGTGGCAAAGAAGATTTGAGCTATAAGGGTGGCAGCTGGCAGCAGCGCTACCTGCTTCTGCATCATCATGGGGCCAAACCAGTAGCTCTCCAGATTTTGAATCAGCAGATATAGAACAATAACGGCCAGAGCTTTGCCGGGGGACTGGAGCAGGGCGACGAAAACAGGAAAAATAACGCTCAGGGTCGGCCCAATGTTAGGAATGAAGTTGAAGATGCCGGTCAACACCGCATGGGCAAACGCATAGGGTACGCCTAAAAGAACGAGCCCAGTAAAGCTAAGGGTTGCCACAAAGGCAGAATTGATGGCAACGCCTCCCAGCCAGTTTAAAAGCGCTGCTTCGCATCGAGCCAAGATATGGTCTGCTCGGCGACGGTAAAACGAAGGAAATAGCCTCAGCAGTAGCCGCCGGTAGGCTAGAGGATCTGCCAAAATCATCAGAGTTAGCACCGCCAGCAGCAGCATCTGCAGCAAGATAGCCACTGAACTAGAGAAAAAGTTAAAGAAGTTGCCAAAGGCCCGAGTGCCCAGGGAGGTTGCCTGCTCCAGCAGAGTGGAGAAGTCGGGCAGCAGATCAATATCTGGCTCAGGAAACCACTCGGGGGGATTGGTGTTGAAAGCATCAAACCACTGGCCTAGCTGCTCAAAGCCGCTAGGAATCAACACGAGCAGTTCCTGGAACTGGCTGATGAAGAGGGGCAGCACCAGCACCAGCACCAGCAGGCTGCTGAGCCACACAATGCTCATAGTGGCCAGCACTGCCTGCCCTCGCTTCCAGTCCAGGCGGTTAATGAAGCGACGAACCAGGCTGTTAAGCGCGATCGCAAGCACCACTGCTGCAAAAATCAGCAGCACAATCTGCCGAAACCGCCACAAAATGACCAAAGCGATGCCCAAACAAGCCAGGCTAATCCAATCTGTGAGTTTCACGGCAGGCTACTCTAAATTGATGGATTCGATGGATCGACGCTAGACAGTCACCCAGGCCGGCCTTGTCCCTCTGAGTGTTGGCGTTAGCCTCCAGAATACCTAGAAATCTGGGGGGCGTGGGGGCGGGCGGGCGGCTAAGCCTACTCCAACCATCAGCCGCTCAGCAGACTGATATGCTGGAGTTTTAACCTCAATTCAACCATGTCAGCCACCTCTGCTTCTATCCGGCAACAGCAGCACCCTATGATTCGGCAGCTTGCAGACACGATTGAATCTGTCTGGCAGCGTCACCTGGATCTTTCCCCCTACACCTTGCCGGAGGATTTGGGCTATGTAGAGGGCCGCCTGGAGGGAGAACGGCTGGTGATTGAGAACCGCTGCTACCAAACCCCTCAATTTCGCAAGCTGCATCTGGAGCTGGCGCGGGTGGGGCAATCCCTCGACATTCTCCACTGCGTTATGTTTCCCCGCCCTGACTACGGCTTACCGATGTTTGGCTGTGACCTGGTTGGCGGTCGCGGTCAAATCAGCGCTGCTATTGTCGATCTTTCGCCCGTGGTGAGCGCTGCTCCCGAGGCGGCCCCTAGCCTGTCTGAGGCCTATACCCAGGCGCTCAGTGCTCTACCCGCCCACTCCTTCTCCCAGGCCCGAGATCTGCCGACCTGGGGTACCATCTTCTCTCCCTTTTGTCTCTTTATCCGCCCGGCAGACGCCCAGGAAGAAGCCGCTTTTGTGCAGCGCATTGCCGCCTACTTAGAGGTTCACTGCCAGCAGGCCGTTGCGACCCAGCCTAATCCTAAGCAAGCTGCCGTTGTCTTGGCGGGGCAGCAGCGCTACTGCCAGCAGCAGCAGCAAAATGACAAGACTCGTCGAGTCTTGGAAAAGGCCTTTGGCGATGACTGGGCCGAAAGATACATGACAACCGTCCTCTTTGATGTGCCCAGTCTTGAATAGAATAAGAAATCCGTATCCGCTGAAGCAGCCTTGACACCTATGACTGTGCTCTATTCTGCAACCGCCACCCTTGACACCCCTGCCACGTCTGCCATTACTGGCAACGAAGCTGCCAATAACGTTCGCCTGGGTCGGCTGATTGTCTTTACTGGCCCCAGTGGCGTGGGCAAGGGCACGCTGCTGCGGGCGCTACTGCAGCAGCACCCCGAGCTGCAGCTCTCAGTCTCCGCCACAACTCGTTCGCCGCGCCCTGGTGAGGTGCATGGCCAGCACTACTATTTCGTCAGCCGCGATGAGTTTGGGCAGATGGTTGATCAGGGGCATCTGCTGGAGTGGGCTGAATTTGCCGGTAACTTCTATGGCACGCCCAGGCAGCCCGTCAATAGCTTAATTCAGGCAGGTCACTCGGTGATTTTGGAGATTGAGCTAGAAGGGGCCCGCCAGGTTCGGACGTCTTTTCCAGAGGCCCTGCAGCTATTTATCCTGCCGCCCTCTCTCAACGAGCTGGAGCAGCGAATCCGTCAGCGGGGGCAAGATGCCGAAGACTCCATCCAAAAGCGGCTGCGACGGGCTCAAACGGAAATTGAGGCGGCTGCCGAGTTTGATATCCAGATTGTCAACGATGACTTTCAAGAGGCGCTCAGCCAGCTGGAGCAGGTCCTGTTTCAAGGCTAGTTCCTAACCGATAGCAGCTTGGCTGTAAGGTGCGACGGTCAACAAGCGGCACTTTGGGGCTGCCGCAGCGCCAGCCGCTTTTCACTGGTGTCTTCTCACTGGGCTGCCGCCTGGGCTGGCGGAATGCGCTGAATCACCACTAGCGATTCCATCACGCTCTTGACTAGAGGAGCCGCCACTGTTGAACCGTAAGCGTTGTCGCCAAAGGGCTCATCAATGACCGCCAGCACCACGTAGCGCGGAGCCTCGATGGGCAAGATACTCACGAAGCTCGTGATCCGCCCGTTGCCGTAAACGCCTGCTTCGGTCACTTTTTGAGCGGTTCCGGTTTTACCCCCCACCCGATAGCCCGGTAGCTGGGCGGGTTTGCCTGTGCCATCACTGACCACCGCTTCCATCATTTCTAGGACGGCCTGGGTTGTCTCCGGCGAGAATACAGGCTGGGGGGTGGGCCGATCTGGCTGCCAGCGGAGGCTGCCTTTATCGTCTACCAGGCCTTGGACGACGTGGGGCGTGACCAGCTTGCCGCCGTTGGCCAGAATTGCCTGCAGCTGCAGCAATTGCATCGGGGTTAACGCAAACCCCTGCCCGAAGGAGGCTGTCGCCGACTCAACGTCACTGTTGACGAACTGGTCGCGGTCTTTGAGCTGTCCTACCACCTCTGAGGGCAGGTCAACCCCGGTGGATCGGCCCAAGCCCAGGCGCTGCAGCCAGTCGAAGTAGGTGGCGCTGCGAACCCGGTCCATAATGTGCACCATGCCCACGTTGCTGGAGTACTTCAGCACATCGGTAATTGAGAGGGGGCCGCGTCCGCCCACGTGGCTGAAGTCTGAGTTTTGGATGGTCCACTCGCCAAACTGCAGCCGTCCCTCGTCGTAAATACCGTCGTCTGGCGTGATGGCTCCGACTTCTAGTGCGATCGCAATGTTGATGGGCTTAAAGGTCGAACCCGGCTCATAGAGATCGCTGACGGCCCAGTTCCTAAAGGTCGTGATGTCTGACTCATAGTACCGATTGGGGTCGTAGGTTGGGCTGGTTGCCAAGGCCAGCAGCGCCCCTGTTTGGGCATCCATCACCATGACTGTTCCCCGTTTAGCCCCATGACGATCGACCGTGGCCTGCAGCTCCTGTTGGGCAACTCGCTGTAAACGGCTGTCTAAGGTGAGCTGCAGCTTGAGCGGGGCGGCTAACTCCGGAGGTACCGTGGGGTTAAGGGATCCTGCTGCCAACGGTGCAGCAGGCACCGCTGCCGCTGCTGCAGCCTCCATCAGCAGTTCCTTCTCAAAGGCGCTTTCTAGCCCCGCCTGGGGCACGCCCTCGACGTTGACAAATCCTACAATTGGAGCAAACAGGCTTTGCTGGGGGTAGAAGCGCTGCTGTTGGGGCAGCAGTTCCAGACCATCTAGCCGCAGATTCCGAACGCGCTCTGCGGCTTCCTGCGACAGGTCAAGGCTCAGCTGAATGCCGCTCTTTTGCTGGCTGAAGCGGTTTAGCAGCTCGTCCTGCGGTATCTCCAGCAGCGGGCTGAGTCCCTCCGCGACTTCAGCAGGTGCTTTCTGAAACAGCTGCGGGTGGGCGTAGAGCGTATAGATAATGCGATCGACCGCCAGCACGTTGCCTTCGCGATCGACAATCGGACGGCGAGCCGGACGGGGCACATCTGGCGTGAACTGCTGCTGCCGGGCAATTTGGGTCAGGGTCGGCCCCTGCACCAGCTGCAGATGGGCCAGCCGCACTCCCAAAGCGACAATGCCTAACATCAACAGACCCCACACGATGAGCGCCCGTAGGCGGGTCGGCTGATGCGACTTGACAGGGCTGCGTGGTCCTTGCCCTCGCCCTTGGCGCTGAGTCTGTCGCTGTTTATTCGGGTGTCGGTGCCTTCTAAGCCGCTTCCCCCAAAGGGGTTGCTTCTTAAGCTGCTTTCTAAGCAGGGGCTTTTTAAGAAAAGGAGAATCTGCCGAACTCGCCATAGCTAAATCAGAAGTGCACAACCGATCTCATCTGAACCCTAATAACCCAGGGGCGCTAGCCGCGACGCAGGCTTAGCCTCAGTCGGGATCGGGGCTTCGGTCCCGGCGCTGGTTCGCCTTTGGGCTGGTTTGAGAAAGATCACGTTGGTGGGCCGGGGCGGCTGTAGCCCGGCGCTGGGTCGCTCTGCCTGCTCCGCCATGTAGTTCTTCAGCACCTCGCTCATGGTCGTTAGCTGCTGCCCGTTGCGCTGCAGGCTATTCAGGTGAGCTGAAGACTCATCCAGCTGCCGATCCACGTAGACCGTGTAGCCATACCCCCCCAACGCTGTCACCACCAGCAGGCTGGTCAGCATTGAAATGCCGGTGTTAAACGCAGCCAGCAGCTGGGTGCGGCGAGACCACGTGGGGGTGGAGGGGACAGCCTGCAGGTGCCGAGGAGGGGCCTCCGTTAGCGCTTTTCTATTAAGCTCCACTAGCCCTGTCAAAGGTTGGCCTGCTTGGCTGCGGGCGGGGTTGGCCAGCACTGTGACACGATCCGCTGCCTCCCGAAAATTACGCGGACGGCTTTGGGCTGAAATACGGGGTTTAAGGGCAGCAGACATCAATTCACTCCGCACCACACAAGAACTGCAGCCAGGATACTGCATTCTGATGAAATTGCACCGCCTGCATAAACAAAGTGGGGCGCTATTTAGCGCCCCACTTTAGGGGATCACGAAGAACCAGGATTGAAAACCTCTGGCTATCTGGTGGCCGACATGCCTATGGTTAGAATTTCGTGCCGCACTCAGGGCAGAACTTGGCAGTCGAGAGGGTTTCGGTGCCACAGCTGCTGCACTGCAGCTCTTCTGCGGCCTGCTCCTGCTGCGGCAGGACCGGCAGCCCAATCATCTGAGCATTGCTCTTGCCAGGAGCGACCATTGGATAGCAGTTTTCGTCTCGGCGGACGTGCACATCCATCAGCACCGGCCCATCGTGGGCCAGCATTGTAGCAACAGCGGCTGAGAGATCGGCCCGGTCGTGAACAACAATGCCCTTGATGCCGTAGGCCTGAGCCAGCATCTCGAAGTTGGGCATGCCGACTTCCATGTTGGAGCAGGAATAGCGCTCCCCGTGAAAAGCCTGCTGCCACTGGCGCACCATTCCCTGCCAGCCGTTGTTAACGATGACGGTTTTGACAGCAATGCCGTATTGAGCCAGCGTCCCCAGCTCCTGCAGGTTCATCTGGAAGCTGGCATCACCGCTAATGCAGATGACCGTTTCCTCGGGCAGGGCCGTTTTCGCGCCCATTGCGGCGGGTAGGCCAAAACCCATCGTGCCCAGACCGGCGCTGGAAATCCAGCGGCGAGGGCCGTTCTTCAAGAACTGGGCCGACCACATCTGATGCTGCCCCACGTCGGTGGTGTAGTAGGCCTGGGGAGCCTGCCGCCCCAGCTCTACGATCACTTCCTGAGGAGACAAAATCTTTTCGTAGGAGGGTACCACCAGCGGGTAGTCCTGCCGCCAGCGATTGACGCGCTCCCGCCAGGCCAGGGTTTGTTCGGGCAGCAGGGGCTGCTCCTCCTGCAGGCGGCGCAGCAGCTCAATGAGAACTGTTTTCACGTCACCGACAATCGGGACGTCGGGCACTCGGTTTTTGCCCACTTCTGCCGGATCCACATCAATGTGGATAACTTTGGCCCGGGAGGCGAACTCATCTAGTTTGCCGGTCACCCGATCGTCAAAGCGGGCTCCGACGGCAATCAACAGGTCGCACTCGCTCACCGCAAAGTTGGCATAGGCCGTGCCATGCATGCCCAGCATGCCAACCGCTAAGGGATGGTGCTCATCAAACGCACCTTTACCCATCAGCGTGGTGGTCACCGGCATTTGAAAGTGCTCGGCTAGCTGCTTGATTTGCTCATGGGCGTTAGATGCGATCGCACCCCCGCCCACATAGAGCAGTGGCCGTTCTGCCTGCCGCAATAGCCGAATGGCGTGGCTAATTTGTCGAGGGTTGCCTTTAACGGTGGGTCGATAGCCGGGCAGGCGAACCGTATTAGGGGCTACCGGCTCGTAGTCAAACTCCACCAACCCAATATCCTTAGGCACATCAATCAGCACCGGGCCGGGTCGCCCGGTGCTGGCAATGTAAAAAGCCTCGGCCACAATGTGGGGGATCTGATGGGCAGCCCGTGCCACATAGGAGTGCTTCACAATCGGCAGGGTAATGCCGTAGATGTCGGTCTCTTGAAACGCATCGCTGCCAATGGCGTGGGAAGGCACCTGTCCCGTGATAATGACCATTGGAATGGAGTCCATCTGGGCAGTGGCGATGCCGGTGACTAAGTTGGTTGCGCCCGGACCAGAGGTCGCAAAACAGACGCCGACCTTGCCGGTTGCCCGCGCATATCCATCTGCCGCGTGGGCTGCACCCTGCTCGTGACGGACCAGAATGTGCTTGATGTCGCCTGCTGCCTCAGCTCGGTATAGCGCATCGTAAATGGGCAGAATGGCTCCGCCAGGGTAGCCAAAAATGTGCTGAACTCCGTGGCGCTTAAGGCTATCAATCAGGGCAAAGGCACCTGTTGCACGGCGGACAAGAACGTTACTTTGGGCTTGAACGGGAGAAGTCATTGGACAGCAGCTCGACTCTTAGTGTGACCACCAATACATCAAAAAATTTGTTTTTATTTATCATGCCCTGAAATTAGGCCTCTTTACGACCCTGGTAGGGGTCATTTATAGCCGGATAAAGCCGGAGGATTTGCAGGGATAGCGCACTGTGGGTAAATCGATATGCCGCGTCTTGCCCTACCTGATTGAATCAGGGAGAACATGCTGGGACGGCCTTAGACCTCTTAGCCCAGGAAAATCGGCCCCAAAATGGCTAGCTGATGTTAGCTGATGATGACATTGATCGCACTATTCTATCAGCATCTTGTCTTTCATTAGCGTCTTGACTGTGCTGTTTCGGGCTGCTGCTGGCGGGCCTGCGCTAGCCGAGTACAGATAAAGTCAGCAGCCGTAGTGGGTGTCTTTACTGGGCCAAACCCAACCGAAGTAGAGCTGATGTCCTGCCGCTGCTGATCTGCGAGATTCAGAGCAGCAGGGCAAGCTGCTTGGGAGGAATTAACTATCGCCTTTCTGCCGACTACCTGCCAGCCCGAGGCTTGATGGGGATGACGCCAGAGGTCGAGGTGAGAAACGGGTGGGTCAGCGTAAAAATTGACCTGCTGGCTGCCTAGAAGCACTGAAGTTTCATGGGTGAATCGATCGTGGCTGAGGCGGTAAACCGGGAAGGGCTCTGCTAGTGCCACTCCCCAGCCATCGACGGCAAACAGAGCCCCCACGTTACCCCCGAGGGCATGCCAGTGTCGGGCGGCAGCCACCGCACCTAAACAGCCCGCACTAAAAGACAGGAAAAAGAGATTGAGGGCCGAGGTCGCTCGGCTCAAGTCTGGGTCGGAAATGCCGAGGGCTGCTACCAGAAACTGCCGTACCTGGTAACCCGAAAGGACTGCCCAAGGAGACGCTTGGGTCGGCATCACCTGGGTTGATAGGCCTTGAAACACGGGGTTGGAAGTGAGGCTGTCTAACAACGACTGAGTCAAGGCGGCCTCATGAAATCCTGGACAAATAATCAGGTGTTCAGACATGGGTCTGGTGAATCTTTACATCAGCAGGAACCAAACTCTAGACCTCCATGAACTTAGATTTCAGCAAATTTATTTTTGCGTAAATTCAGCTTTTGTTTCATACAAAGAATTGGATTTTATCTACAACTTAAGGTAGGACGGCATAAGTTTCCACCCGAAACTAAAGCTGCCTTGAAACCTAGGTGTGAGGGCGGCGTTTTCTCAGCTGACTAGAGTTTAATTCTGCTGTTTATTTCTGCCGTTGAAGCTTTTATTCAATGTCTTTTACAGCGATCCCCAGCCTGTTTACGCCAGAGCTTTTTTAGGACGCGTTGCAAAGAGACTTTGTATAGATGACTACAATTTGGCCTGAGGAGCTGTTGATGAATCGGCTGTGTTAAGTCCAATCTGACGAGGCTATGGCTTTTCTCGACTCCATTCTAATTTAGTGCAGAAGCTTTCCTGACCAGGGTACAGAAGTGGATGCCAGCGATTGAGTTTTGCTAATTGTCCTTGCCTTAAAGAACTTTCCTACGCCCTGAGTGGGCTGGAGATCAGAAATGTCGCAAACTATTGTCAACCTGGCTTTACCAGTAGTGACGGAAAAGGTTAATGCACTGCTCTTGGGCTATCCTTTCTACCCCTATCAGCAGACCTTTGCTTCCCCTGCTCTGCGTGAGCGTTTAATCGCTTATGTCTTGAGCCGTATTCCTGGGTTTTACGTCAGCATGGACCACCAGGCTGCCTGCTCTCTAGAATCGCCCCGTAACTGCTACTCTGCAGAGCAGCATCAGCAGATTGAGCAGCTGATTCACCAGGGAATTGAGCATTTGCTCAACCCTCGGCAGAATTGGGGCAATTCGTCAAAATCGGACCAGTCGGATTCAGCGTTTTCGCCTTCCTCCTGGTTTGGTTGAGAAAACTCTCTGCCAACGTTCGGTTCTACCCATAGCTCAATTTGCAGCCAGGGCGTAGTCTCGTAATAGGGAAACCAACCTAGCGCGATCTCCGCCTTTAACTAGGCGTTGCGGGACCTGCCTGGAGTTGGCTGAAGCACAAGGGTTGCAGAATTGGCAGAGGATAGCACCGTGAATCAAAACTATCCCTCCTTAAGTGAGTTATTAGCAAGCGATGGCGCAGGGGGAGCTGATTTTTGGCCTGATATGACGGCCTCTCAGGGGGGATCCCCGTCCTCAGAGGCTGCGTTTTCAGGTGAAAATTTGCCCTCAATTGACGATCGCAACCAGCAGCGCCTGCGAGCCGAGGCTGAATGGTGGAGTGCGATCGCAGCGCTCACTCAGCTGCTGCATGCTCACTTGGGTCAAGGCCCTGGGGCAGACGCAGGCGGGCTAGCCACCTGGGAAGGTATGGTGCTGTCAGGGCCGCTGCCAGTATTGTGGGACCAGTCCCTAGGACAACGCCTGTCTAGCTGGGTGCTGATTCCCCAACCGCTAGAAGGGCTGCTAGCAATAGCGCGGCCCCTACTGCCCGATGACGGCAAAGCCAGGGGGAAATCGTCAGAAACGCTGCAGACTATTCCGCTGCCTGCGGGCGATACGCTGGCTACCGAGCGGTTTTGTCTGGTCCTGACCCCCACCTTTAGCCTGTCGCTGGTGTTAGCCAATGGGCCCCAGGGCAGGCCCCAGTTTCAATTTTCCTTTGAGCCTGAGATCAACCAGCAGGTTTGGCAGCAGATGCGATCGCGCGTGGCCCAGATCCGGCCACCCCTGCTGCCGACGCTCGACAGCGTGGCCCAACCCTTTGTACCGCAGCCTCCGCCCTACCAGGTGGTGACTCAGTTCACCCGGCTGTTGTTGGCGCACCTGCGGCACCAGGCCAGCGCTAGCTCCGCTGCCATCCCAGCCGATCCAGAGGTGCGCTTGGCCTCCTGGGCAGCTCCAGCAGCGGCAGCGGCAAACGGATTTGCCTCAACCCCTGCCACTCAACCCCTGGGCCTGTTGCAGGGAACAGCCTCACCGGATGCGTCGCCAGACCCAGCAACGAGCGATCCCACCCGCCGAGACGCAGAGCTGCTAAAGGCGATGGCCCACGAGATTCGCACGCCTCTGACTACCATTCGAACCTTTACGCGATCGCTTCTAAAGCGCAAAGACCTGCCCGAGGAGGCAATCAAGCGCCTGAAGCTGATCGACCGGGAGTGTACGCAGCAGATTGACCGCTTTAACCTGATCTTTCGAGCCGTTGAGCTAGAAACTGAAGGCCCTAAGCAGCCGCAGTCAACTCTTTCAGCGATCTCTCTGAACCAAATATTTCAGGACTCGATTGCGCTTTGGCAGCAGCAGGCTCAGCGCCGCAACCTGACGCTGGAGGTCAAAGTACCCTCTCAAATGCCGATGGTAACCAGCGACTCGACCATGCTTAACCAGGTGTTGACGGGGCTGATTGACCGCTTTACCCACAGCCTGCCACCCTACAGCCACATCAAGCTGGTAGTCAGCCTGGCAGGGCACCAGCTCAAGCTACAGTTTCAGTCGCAGCCCAAGGCAGATACCAAACCGGCTGCAGAGACCACTGCCTGCCATCGGGCAACGGTCTCCCCGTTTCGCTCGGTGGGACACCTGCTGATGTTCCAGCCTGAAACGGGCGGCTTGAGCCTCAACCTGGCTGCAACTAAGAATCTCTTTCAGGCGCTGGGCGGCAAGCTCATTGTTCGGCAAAAACCTCAGCGAGGTGAAGTGCTGACGGTTTACCTGCCCCTAGAGACGCGCAGCCTGTAGCCTCTTTTTCCGCAGCCAATCCCACCCTAGGGACGCGATTAATCGCGTCCCTAGAGTCAGGTTTGGTGCAGCGGTAGGCGCACGCGAAAGCTGCTGCCGCTGCCGGGCTGGCTGTGAACCAGGATGGAGCCGCCGCAGTAGGCCAAGAGCTGCTGCACAATCGAGAGCCCCAGTCCGGCTCCCTCAGGTGTGCCGGGCGGGGAATTGCGCCCCCGGTAGAAGTGCTCAAATAGATTCGGTAGTTCTGCAGGCGCAATACCGACCCCCGTATCGCGAATTTCCAGTTCTGCAAAGTCGTCCTGCAGGTTAGCCGTGACCCAAACCTGGCCCCCCGCCTGAGTAAACTTGATGCTGTTGTTGAGCAGATGAATCATGATCTGGCGCAGCCAGGCTTCTGGGCAGGCAACGGCAGGCAAGTCATTGGGAATGGTGTAGGCCAGCAGAACCCCTCGCTCTTCGGCCAGGGGCTGGTAAGTGCTGACGATGGGCGGCACGGTATCGGCCAGCCGCAGGGCCTGGGGCCGGACGTGATCCAGGCTGGTCTCCATCTGCAGCAGGTCGAGTACACCGCTAATCAGGGAGCTTTGGCGATCGCACTCCTGAGTAATCATGTCCATGTACCGCTGTCGCTGGGGCGCTTTAAGGCTGGGAGAATTGAGCAGCGTCAGGGCTGTTTTGATGGTGGCCAGCGGCGTTCGCAGTTCCTGCCCGACCGTGTTGAGAAAGTCATCCTTGAGCCGCAGCGTGTTTAGCAGGACCTCGTTTTGGGAGGATAGGTTAGAAGCCGCCAGAGCCTGCTTGCGGTAGGCCGTAATGGACTGGCGCAGGTGTTCCTGCTGCCTCAACTGCCAGCCCATCCAGCGATCGAGCAGAGCTGTTCCGGCAGCGCCTTCGGCAGAGGCCGGGCAGTACTGCTCCCAGTGTGCTAGCAGATCCTGCATTGCCGCATTGTCGGGGTGTTGGGGCGCAGATCGTTCGATCACAGTTCGAACAGAGGTAGCGATCGTAGCGATCAGCTCCGGATTGACCGAGCAGCAGACTTCTAGGTAGAGCGAGCTGTTGGCAGAGCCTCCCTCGGGCAAATCTAAAGTCGGGTCTGCCCGCTCCAGATTCTCTTCGGCAAGGTGGGCGTGAACTGCAGAAGCAGACTGCAGGCGATGGACGACCAGCAGCCCGCAAAAAGCCTGGGACAGAATGATCAGGAAATACTCACCCTGCCAGATATGGGGTCCATCTAGCGGCAAAAGCGCCGTTCCAAGGGGAACGGCTGCTTCTGGGGTACGGTTAAAGCTGTAGAGACGGCTGCGCCCGTCCATTGCCTGGTAGTACCGCTGAACGTCATCCTGCCAGAGTGTACCTTTGGGAAATTTGGCTAGCAGGGTGCCGGTCACCTGATAGGTTTCCAGGAAATCGGCGGTTAGCTGCAGGATGGCCTTAAATCCTTTGGGCTTGATTTGAATGACATCTGGGTTAGCGGAGCTGGCTTGAATAATGCGGCGCAGTGAATCTGCTTCATAGCGGTAGGGCTGCATGGTGCTTCCGGAGACCGGGGGCCAAGTGTGCTTTGCTACTTTTTGCTCCTGGTTTGCTTGAGTCAGGTGGCAGAGGCTGCCATGGTTTGCCCAGCCCCAATCCTGACAAATGCGACCAAGGGTGCTAGAACCGCTGATGGGTTTGTCTCAGAGTATCTGGTAAGACTACGAATTTGGGCCAAAATTGTTGCGGGAGTTTATAAACTCGAATATCTCAGGGCCAGAGCCTCGCGAGCCTGCTCGCGATCGTCAAAATGAATTTTCTCGGTCCCTAGAATTTGATAGTCCTCGTGCCCTTTGCCCGCGATTAAGATGCCGTCCCCAGGCTGGGCCTGGAGGATAGCGCTACGGATAGCGGCGGCGCGATCGCAAATCACCGACTGCTCATCTAGCTCAGCCGTAATGCCCGCCAGAATGTCCTGCAAGATCTTCTCTGGGTCTTCGGTCCGGGGGTTATCGGAGGTGACGACCACCGCATCGGCCAGCTCGTAGGCAATGCGGCCCATCAGAGGGCGCTTGGTGCGATCGCGATCGCCGCCGCAGCCAAACACGCAGATCAGCCGACCCTGAATAAAGGGGCGAGCGGCTGCCAGAGAGCTTTTTAGGCTGTCGGGGGTGTGGGCGTAGTCCACGATCACGCTGATGTCTTGGTCTGCTTGGACCTGCACCTGCTCCATCCGTCCGGGTACGCCCGGGAACTGGGGCAGCGCCGCCACGATCGTCTCCAGCGCCACGCCCAACTGCAGCGCCGCGCCGACTGCTGCCAGCAGGTTCTCCAGGTTAAACTGCCCCACCAGCGGCGAGGTAAAGGCGGCAGTGCCCAAAGGAGTATGGATTTGGCCGCTGACGCCATTAGCCTGATAGCGCAGGTCGCTGGTATAGAGGTCGGCGGCCGTGTCTTCAGTGCTGTAGCTCCAGACCCGTTCTGGGCCTAGCTGCTCAATCAGCCGCTGCCCGTAGGGATCTCCGTGGTTTACCAAAGCCCGCCCCTGCAGGTAATGCTCACTAAACAGCAGGGCCTTGGCTCTAAAGTAATTTTCCAGATCTTGGTGAAAGTCGAGGTGATCTTGGGTCAGGTTGGTGAAGACGGCTACCTCAAAGCGGCAGCCCCAGGCCCGCTTTTGGGCCAGCGCGTGGGAACTGACCTCCATCACCGCCACCGCTGCCCCGGCCTCTCGCGCTGCCGCTAGATCAGCCTGCAGTTCGACGGCAAAGGGGGTCGTGTGCAGCGCGGTTCTCTGGTACCCCGGCCAGCGGCTGTAGAGGGTGCCCAGCAGGGCTGTGGTGGTTTGCCCTGCCTGCAGCAGGTGCTCAATCAGGTGAGTGGTGGTGGTTTTACCGTTGGTGCCGGTGACGCCTACCAGCTGCATCTGCCGCGCTGGGTAGCCGTAGAAGGCTGCCGCCAACTCAGCACAGCCCACGACCATTTCGGCCAGAGGGATGACACAGGCTTCAGGGTGTTCGGCCGCAGGGCGATTTTCTAGCGCTGAGGGAGACACCAGGGCTGCGATCGCACCGGTTGCGATCGCGCTTGGCCAAAAGTCTCCGCCGTCTACCCGGGTACCTGGCATGCCGATAAACACATCGCCAGCCTGGCAGGCGTGGGAATTGGTGCAAAGTCCCTTAACCTCAGCCTCCAACGCTGCGTGGTCTGGAAGAGACTCCAAATCGATTAGCCCTTCAGGCAGGCAAGCCAACAGTTCACGCAGGGTCATGTCAGCAAATCCTCAAAATCACTGAAATTGGATATCATTCTGCCTCACTGGGGTGGAGACGAGTCTGTATCAAACGCTCCACCTGGGCCAAAGAGGCTCGCGGAGAGAGGCGAGGCAAGGGTTTTTCCTGCCTGCCGTCCGCCGTTTCCACCACCTGGCACAGCACCGGAATTTCATACTGATAGGCCCCAAACCAGTCTTCTCGCGTCGTGATGTCGCGAACTTCTAAATCAAACGGCAGATGGGTCAGGGCTGAAAGCTTCTCTTCTAAGCCTTCACACAGATGACAACCGGGTTTGCTGTAGAGCACAAGCTGCATAGGTCGCTGCCGATAAACCAAACTACGCTTTGGGGGTCCTGAGCAGGGCTCCCAAGCCGTCTGTATTTTCTCTGACGGCAGCACCCATGACCAGTTAATCTCCCTGTGAGAGAGCAGGTTTTGCCCAGATCCCCACTTTTTGACCCGGCCAAAATGCTCCCCAACACCCCATTAAAGCTTCCAGAGTCCGAGAGTGCCAGCTTAATTAGGCAAGACCCAGCAAACTTAAACACCCGTATCCCGACCGGAATACGTGTGTATCTGGAGTAACATTGGGTGTATAAAGGTGAAAGTCGGGTTTTTCCCCCTGAACAGCAGCACAGGTACAACATCGCTATGGTTCAATGCACTGCGTCCCCTGTCGGAACACTCTCTCCAGATTTCGACCTGACCCCCTTGAATCAGCAGTTCGACGCCGCCTCTCCTCAAGAGATCTTGTCCTGGTGCGTCGAAAACATCCCTCAGGGGCTGGTTCAAACCAGCGCCTTTAGTCTGCTGGTGGTGACCCACATGCTCTACCGGGAAGTGCAGCCCAATCCTCCTGTGCCCGTCATTTTTCTCGATACCCTGCACCATTTCCCAGAAACCCTGCAAACCGTGGAACGGGCCAAAGCGTTTTACCACCTCGATTTGCACGTCTACCAGGCTGCAGGCGTTGACAGCCGAGCCGCCTTTGCCGCCCGTTACGGCGATCAGCTCTGGCAGCACGACGTCAATCAGTTTCACTACCTGACCAAGGTAGAGCCGCTGCAGCGGGCCTTAAGTGAGCTAGGAGTTCGCGCCTGGATTACCGGGCGGCGGCGGGATCAGTCCGAGACCCGTCAGACCATGCCTATTTTTGAGCGAGATAAAGAGGGCCGGATCAAGGTCAACCCTCTAGCCAACTGGAGCCGCAAAGACCTCTGGAACTACACCTATCAGCACCAGGTGATCTACAACCCGCTGCATGATCAGGGCTACACCAGCATCGGTGATGAACCGCTGACTACGCCCGTTGCAGTCGGCGAATCCGAACGGGCGGGACGCTGGCGCGGCAGCGTTAAGACTGAGTGCGGCATTCATCTTTAGCCCGGCTTCTGAAGACGTGGCAGAGGAGACTGTTTAGCCTGGGCCGACGGCTAAGGCTGAAACGGTAGAATAAGGGGGAAATCCCACAATCCGGGTAGGTTCATGGTTGCGGTTGGTGCCGTTGACTTTCTAGATGAGTTTGAGGTGGTCGTCGTTGGGGCCGGGCATTCTGGCTGTGAGGCAGCTCTGGCAGCGGCCCGTTTGGGCTGCCGTACCCTGCTGCTGACCCTCAATCTGGACAAAATTGCCTGGCAGCCCTGCAACCCCGCTGTGGGAGGACCGGCCAAGTCACAGCTCACCCACGAGGTCGATGCTCTAGGAGGCGAGATTGGCAAAATGGCCGATCGCACCTACCTGCAAAAGCGCATTCTCAACAATTCTCGTGGACCAGCCGTTTGGGCTTTGCGGGCTCAGACCGACAAGCGCGAATACGCGGCGCTGATGAAAGGCTTGGTGGAGAACCAGGAAAACCTGGTGATCCGTGAGGGTATGGTGACCGATCTGGTGCTGGGCCTTAATGACGAAGTTGTCGGCGTGGAAACCTACTTCGGCGTTGCTTTTAAGTGCAGGGCCGTAATTCTGACAACCGGGACTTTTCTGGGCGGCATTATTTGGGTGGGCAATAGGTCAATGGCCGCTGGCAGGGCCGGTGAATTTGCGGCAACCGGCCTAACCGACACGCTAAATCAGCTCGGGTTTGAGACGGGGCGGTTAAAAACGGGCACGCCTGCTCGGGTTGATCGGCGCTCCATCAATTTTGATGTCCTAGAACCCCAGCCCGGCGACGAAGACGTGCGCTGGTTTAGCTTTGATCCCCAGGTTTGGGTGGAGCGCGAGCAGATGCCCTGCCACCTCACCCGCACTACCGCTGAAACTCACCGAATTATTCGGGAGAACCTGCACTTGTCGCCCGTTTATGGCGGCTGGGTTGATGCCAAAGGCCCCCGCTACTGCCCCAGCATCGAAGACAAGATCGTTCGCTTTGCCGATAAGGAAAGCCACCAGATCTTTCTAGAGCCAGAAGGGCGTGACATTCCCGAAATCTATGTGCAGGGCTTTTCCACTGGGCTGCCGGAGAAGCTACAGCTGGCCATGCTGCGAAGCCTGCCCGGCCTGGAACATTGCGCTCTGCTGCGCCCGGCCTATGCGGTTGAGTACGACTACCTACCAGCGACCCAGTGCTACCCTACGCTGATGACAAAGCAGGTAGAGGGGCTGTTTTGTGCTGGCCAGATCAACGGCACGACTGGCTACGAAGAAGCCGCTGCCCAGGGCCTAGTAGCGGGCATCAATGCGGCTCGCTTTGTCGGCAACCGGGAGATGATCGTTTTCCCCCGTGAGCACAGCTATCTTGGCACGCTGCTAGACGACCTCTGCACCAAAGACCTGCGCGAACCCTACCGGATGCTCACTTCGCGCTCTGAGTATCGGCTGCTGCTGCGCTCAGACAACGCTGACCAGCGCCTAACGCCGCTAGGGCGCGAAATTGGCCTGATCGACGATCGTCGCTGGGAGCTGCATCAGCGCAAGTACGCCAATATCGCTGCCGAAAAAGAGCGGCTCTACGAAACCCGCGTCAAGGAGCACGATGAGCTAGGTCAGCAAATTGCTGCTGATACTGAGCAGCGCATCAAAGGATCGATCACGCTGGCTGACCTGCTGCGCCGTCCGGGCTTTCACTACGTTGACCTGGAGCGGTATGGCCTAGGCCATACCGAGCTGCTGCGCGAAGAGAAGGAAGGGGCCGAAATTGACATCAAGTATTCCGGCTACATTCACCGGCAGCAGGCTCAGATCGAGCAAATCAGCAGAAACGCCAACCGTAAGCTGCCCGCGGATCTAGACTACATGGCCATCGACACGCTCTCTAAGGAAGCGCGGGAAAAGCTAGCCCAGATCAGGCCTCTGACGGTAGGACAGGCAGCCCGCATTGGCGGGGTAAACCCTGCCGATGTGAATGCGCTGCTGGTTTATCTAGAAATTCAGGCGCGTCGGACGGCTGAGGGAGCTGCGCTGATCGGTGGTTAGGCCGCCGCCGCCCAATGGTTTCTCGAACGCCACTCAGCAAAGCTGACAAAACGCCAGCAGACGCTCAGCATTGAAATCCCTGTGGTGCATTCTGTTGGAACCGCTGACGTGGGAGAAAAATTTGGCTTGACGTCGGTTTTTCTTGTGCTGACTTCTAAAGTGTCTCTAAAGGTTGCTCCCTCTTTGTGGAAAGCCTTCCTAACATAGGGCTAGCAGTGCAGGCGCACTGCGATCGCAGTACCGGAGCGAAAAAATCCTATGGATGGAGCGTATCACCCTTCTGAAGCCGCCCATGCGCTAGACCGCGACTGCACCACGCTGTCGCGACACGTTCTGCAGCAGCTTCAAAGCTTTGGCCCCGAGGCCCAAGACCTCAGTGCCCTAATGAGCCGCATTGCCCTAGCGGGCAAGCTAATCGCTCGGCGGCTTACCAATGCCGGTTTGCTCGAAGCGGCTCTAGGCTTTACAGGAGAAACCAACGTCCAGGGCGAAGCGGTTAAAAAGATGGACGTCTTTGCCAATGACGTCTTCATCTCTGTGTTTAAGCAGAGCGGGCTGGTCTGCCGTCTGGCTTCAGAAGAGATGGAGCAACCCTACTACATTCCAGAAAACTGCCCCATTGGCCGCTACACCCTACTCTATGACCCCATTGACGGGTCTTCCAACGTTGACATCAACCTAAACGTCGGCTCTATCTTCTCCATTCGGCGGCAGGAGGGAGATGACCTAGACCACACTGGCGCAGACTTGCTCCAGCATGGCCGGGGGCAGCTAGCCGCTGGCTACATTCTCTACGGCCCCAGCACTGTCCTGGTCTATTCCATCGGGCGAGGCGTTCATGCCTTTACCCTAGACGCCAGCCTGGGCGAGTTTATCTTGGCCTCAGAAAATATTCGGGTACCCGAGCACGGTTCCAACTACAGCGTCAATGAGGGCAACTTCTGGCAGTGGGACGAGTCTATTCGCGACTTCATCCGCTATGTTCACCGCCATGAAGGCTATTCTGCCCGCTACAGTGGGGCTCTAGTCGGAGACTTTCACCGTATCTTGCTCCAGGGCGGCGTCTTTCTCTATCCCGGCACCACCAAAAAACCTGACGGCAAACTGCGACTACTCTACGAAACCGCTCCTCTGGCCTTTTTGATGGAGCAGGCTGGAGGCAGCGCTAGCACCGGCACCCAACCCATCCTAGACGTCGTTCCCAAGGAAATCCATCAGCGTACCCCCCTCGTCATCGGCAGTACTGAAGACGTTGAGTTAGTCGAGTCCTTCATCCAGGAACGCCTGCGCGAAAAAGAATACCTCACCTCTACCCCCTAACCTCGCCCTCACTCGGCTTGCCTGCTCACCGTCCTTCTCTCCCTGCCCCCTTTCCCCGCGTTTTCTCTAACCCCCTTACCTCTCAAAAATCCCCATGGTTGCTCTTCTCGAAAACCCCCTGCGCGTCGGACTCCAGCAAGACCGCATCCCTGAGCCTCAAATTCTGGTGATCTTTGGAGCCTCAGGCGATTTAACCCAGCGTAAGATTGTCCCCGCCCTGTACCAGATGCGGCGGGAGCGGCGGCTGCCGCCCGAACTCACCATCGTTGGTGTGGCCCGCCGAGAGTGGAGCCACGACTTCTTCCGGGAGCACCTGAAGGAGGGCGTTGAGGAGTTTGGCGGCGGCATTGGCTTTGAAGCGGTGTGGGAAGACTTTGCCAAAGGTGTCTTTTATTTCCCTGGCGACATCGACAAGCCCGAGAGCTATGAGAAGCTACGAGATTTCTTGGCCGAACTAGACCAGCTGCGCGGCACTCGGGGTAACCGGGTGTTTTACCTATCGGTCGCGCCCCGATTTTTCGGGGAGGCTGCCCGGCAGCTGGGTGCTGCCGGAATGCTGGCTGAGCCGGAAAAGCAGCGGCTGGTGATTGAAAAACCCTTTGGTAAGGATCTGGCTACGGCCCAGTACCTCAACCGAGTGGTGCGGCAGGTTTGCAAAGAAGAGCAGATCTACCGCATTGACCACTATCTGGGTAAGGAAACGGTCCAAAACCTGATGGTGTTTCGCTTTGCCAACGCCATCTTTGAGCCATTGTGGAACCGCCAGTTTGTCGATCATGTGCAGATTACGGTCGCCGAAACGGTGGGCCTGGAGGGCCGGGCCGGTTATTATGAAACGGCCGGAGCCCTGCGCGACATGGTGCAAAACCACCTGATGCAGCTCTTTTGCCTGACGGCGATGGAGCCGCCCAACAGCCTGGATGCCGACAGCATCCGCAATGAGAAGGTGAAAGTCATTCAGGCGACTCGTCTGGCGAATGCCGAAGAACTCAGCTTGAGTGCGGTGCGCGGTCAGTACTCCGGCGGCTGGATGAAGGGCCGCCCCGTTCCCGGATATCGAGAGGAGGAGGGGGCTAGCCCTGAATCTACGGTCAACACCTTTGCCGCCATTGAACTCGTGGTGGACAACTGGCGCTGGAAGGGCGTGCCGTTTTACCTGCGAACCGGCAAACGGATGCCCAAAAAGCTGACGGAGATTTCCATTCACTTCAAGGAAGTGCCTCACCTGATGTTTCAGTCGGCAGCCCGCCAGATGAACCACAACGTGCTGGCCCTGCGGATTCAGCCGGATGAGGGCATCTCCATGCGCTTTGAGGTTAAAACCCCAGGCAACTCTTTGCGCACGCGGTCGGTAGACATGGACTTTCGCTACGATGCCGCTTTTGGTTTGCCCAGTACAGAAGCCTACGGGCGACTGGTGGTGGACTGTATGTTGGGGGACCAAACCCTCTTTACCCGGGCTGACGAAGTAGAAGCCTCATGGCGCATTATGACCCCGCTGCTAGAAGCTTGGGATGCTCCGGCTGAGCCAGATGCGATCGCACTTTACGAAGCCGGTACCTGGGGCCCCGTTGAAGCTGAACTGCTGCTCAATAAAGAGGGCCGTCGCTGGCGGCGGCTGTAAAGCAGGCTTTACCATAGAAGGATATCTATGGTAAAGCCTCGGTAAAAGTCAATTCTTGACCCGTTCGGTAGCATAGATCTAAGTAGGCTCTTAACCCCGATACGCTAGGTCGCTCTCTGCCTTCTGTTCATCACCTCCCTGGATCCCTATGACGACTACTCCCATCGTTGCGCTCCAAAAACCGAAGGACATCTCCCTCGATGAAATTGAAGCTGAGCTTCGCAATATCTGGCGGAACCAAGACAACGGTAACTCTGCTCCGGTGGCTACCCGAGCTAGCACCTTTAGTTTGGTGGTCTATGAGCCGGAGGAGATTCAGCAGCTCCTGGCAGCCTTAGGACTTTACTCAGGTGCCATTGATGGCATGCACGGCTCTCAAACTAGAGACGCTATTCGGCAGGCCCAAATCAAGTACGACCTGCGGGTTACTGGACGAGTCGGTCCCCGAACCCTGGAGCGCCTGCGGCAGGAATACGCCAAGCTGTCCCCAGAGCAGCGGCACTTCACCAACATGGACATTCGGGGCTTTACGCTAAATGATGCGATCGCAGCTCAGAACCCCTGCCGCGTCATCACCCTCAGCCCTAATCTCGGAGAGGATACAGGCGTCACTGCCCAAGTCTCGGCCTACTGCCCCGTGCAGAAGCGCAATGCCAGTAACCTGATTTGCTGCGAGTACATTACCCTACGGGGCACCAAGGCGGCCCTAGATCGGGTCGCCGATCTGGTGTCTTCACTGGTCATTGGCGATCTGCCCAAATTTGTTTGGTGGAAAGCCACCCCTAACCCCGAACAGGCCCTGTTTCAGAAGCTGTCCCGCTCCTCCAACTGCATCATCGTAGACTCCAGCTTCTTTAGCGACGCCGAATCGGAGCTGCGCAAAATGCAGGATTTGGTGGAGGAAGGTACCTTTATCGCCGACCTAAACTGGCACCGCCTGGCTCCCTGGCAGGAGCTGACAGCGGCAGCCTTTGACCCCCCTGAGCGGCGAGAATCTCTCAACGATGTTGATCAGGTCAGTATTGACTACGAACAGGGCAATGCCGCTCAAGCCTTTATGTATTTGGGCTGGCTGGCTAGCCGTTTAGAATGGCAGCCCAGCTCCTACGTCAAGGAAGGCGGCGACTACGACATCCGCAAGATTCTGTTCAAGAGCCCCAACGGGCGAGAGGTCGAGGCTGAATTAGCGGCTATTCCAGTTGCCGACTGGGGCGAGATTGTGGGCGACTTGACCGGGCTCCGCGTCACCTCTACCAACCCCGAAGCCAACTGCTGCACCATTCTCTGCTCCGAAACCACAGGCTGTATGCGGATGGAGGCGGGCGGCGGCGCTCAATCCTGTCAGGTGGAGCAGGTAACTGCGCTCTCTGATCAAAAGGCTGACTTCATGCTGGGCCAGCAGCTCCAGCGCTGGGGTGAAGATGTGCTCTATGAAGAGAGCCTGGCCGCCACAACGCAGATCCTGAACATGCTGTAGAGCGTTCTGTGCAGGCTGCCCACCATTTGGAGTTAGCCTGTACGCCCGTAGAGACGCGATTAATAGCGTCTCTACGGGCGTTTCGTTTTGGGTAAATTAGCTATCTTCGGGCTGCTGCAGGGGAAGTTTTTCCAGTTCAGGCAGCTGGATCTCTTGAACCAGAGGCTCAGCGGCAGGCTCTGGCAGCGCCACCAGTTCCTTCTCTTTTTCTTCCAGGTTGAGCGGCAGGCGGATGGGCTGCTCGGGCTCCATCTCCTCAACCATCTGGGGCAGGGACTGCTCTAGCTCATCAAGGGGCCGGGGAATGACCATGACTGCGTGCAGCTCTCCAATCCGCTCGGCTTCGTGGATACCAGCCTCGATTGCGATCGCAACATTGGGCAGCGATCCCCGAATGATGATCGTACAGAGGCCGTCGCCGATGGTTTCGTGGGCCACCAGAGTAACTTCAGCCGACTTAGTCATGGCATCCGCAGCGCCCACCATTGCCGGAAAGCCGCGCGTTTCAAGTAGACCAATGGCCTGATTGCTGGCCCGACCCCGACTGACCTTAGTCAGCTCATCCAGCTTGGCGCAGATCGGCAGCACGGCCTCCAGATTGGGCAGCGGCCGGGGAATCACGGTCGAGGAGACGTATTCTCCAAACTTCGCAGCGGTTTCAACGCCAACCGCCACGGCCATGCGAACATCTGCTACGCCGCCGCGCACCACAGCCGTACACTGACCGCTGCCGGTTTTTTCGTAGCCTACCAAAAATACATCCGCCGACTTGAGCATGGCATCGGCAATGCCAACCACCGCTGGGAAGCTTTCGGTCGAGACCAGGCCCAGGGCGGCACCTCGCAGCTTTGCTAGCCGGTGGCCCCGATCTAGGTTAGGGGGGGAAGCCAGCTTTAGCTCTTGCTTAGCTGCAGCCTGTTTAGTCGAGGCCAATTTAATATCAGGTTGCATAAGTCGAGCCTCTCCTGGGTCAGGTCCGCCCTTTCATTCTATTCGCTTCTTGGCGAGGAAGTGCCTAAAGCCTGTCGTTGGGGAAACAGCGTATCCAGCAGCAGCTGTACCTGCTCCCGGCCATAGATGTAGGGAAGCCCTGTGCCGCTTGAGTTCTGGCCGTTGTTTTGGCCGTTGTTTTGGCTATTGCTGTGGCTGTTGCTGTGACCATTATTGTGGCCATTACTTTGACTGCTGGGGGCAGTCGCGGTCTGCGCTTCTAAAGTTTCTGTTACAGGGGCGGCCCCGTTTGTGTTGCCCTGATCAGACAATTCTGTTAATGCCGGGGCGTCTGCTGCCCCTGGCGATTCTGGTCGAGCTGCTGAAGAACGGCTGTAATCACCGACCAGCGATCGGGGAGCCACCACAGAGCGGGGCGACACCTGAGGGTTGATCAGCGTGCTGCCGGCCCCAATACAGGCCTGCGCTCCAATCCGGCCCCAGCCCACAATTAAAACGCCACTGCCCAGGTTGGCCTCTGGCTCGATAATCAAATCGCTCTGACGCACATGGATCACCACCTCGGAGCCCAGGCAGGCTCCCTGAGCAATAATCAGGCGGCTGCCTGGCTCTGCTGTGAGAATGGCCCCGGGTGCGATCGCAACCTCCCCATCAATTTCCACGTCTCCAGAGACGTAATAGGCAGGCTGTAAATTGGCATCCGGGGTCATCGAAAGCATCAACCGAGTTTTAGCTAGGGGCGCTGAATAGTGGTCTCAAGAACCCGGCGCTTCGCCTGCGGATCAATACCCACCAGACGGACGTAGTTACCGCTGTGTTCTCGCAGCTGAGCTTCTACTGAGGCCAGCACATCCCGGACCTGACGGCCCTGCACGGGAGCTGCCGTCTGCCAGGCCCCGCTGCGGTAGCGGCGCACGTCGGCAAACTCCAGGGTGATCTTGTAGCCCTGGTTGATCAGCTGTTGAACCTGCTGCGTCAGGTCAGAAGATAGGCTCTTGCTGCTGGCAGAGCCATTGCTTTGGGCATTGACCGGCTGCTTAGCTGGTCCAGAAGACGGAGTATAGGGCTGGCTGGCAACAGCGGCGGGCCGAGCCCCTGGGCGCTGGATCGTCACCGGAGCCAGACGGTTCTTGTTCTTCGGATCAATGCCGAAAATTCGTACGTAGTCCTCAGGATGCTCAGCCAGACACTTTTGCAGGGCCGTTACGGCTTCCGCCTCACGACCGGCCTGAATCGGTGAGCAGCTCTGCCAAACCCCGCTGCGGAAGCGGCGGGCATCGGCATACTCAATTCCGACTCGATAGCCCTGGTTCACCAGCTGCCGCACTATCTGTGTAGCTTCTGTAGCAGTACTCCCCGAAGAGACTTGGGTGGTATTGATTCTGCCCTGGCTGCCGCCGCCCTGGCTGCTGCCCTGGCTGCTGCCCTGGGGCGCTTTGTCGTCAGGCCGCTGAATCGTCACCGGAGCCACTCGGTTCTTGGCCTTGGGATCGATGCCGAACATCCGCACATATTCGCCAGCATGCTCATTCAGGCAGGCTTGTAGGGCGGAGAGTACATCAGGCTCGCGGTTAGACTGAATGGGCGAGCAGGTTTGCCAAACACCGCTACGGTAGCGACGTACATCGGTGTGCTCAGTTCCAATCTTGTAACCCTGGCCCAAAAGCTGCCGGACCTGCTGCACCAACTGGGGGTTGAGACCATTGGCAGACGCATGGCCACCGGAAGATGCACGCCCATTTTGGCTGCTGACAGTTCCTGCAAACGTAGTAGGCGCAACGGCTGTGGTGCCAATGTGAAAGGGCTTGCCATCAGCATGCTGGATCGTGACCGGCGCAATCCGACGCTTAGCCACCGGATCAACGCCAAACATCCGCACATACTCGCCACCATGCTCAGCCAAACACGCATCCAAAGCCGCTAGCACATCGGCCTCGCGATTGGACTGAATGGGCGGACAGGTTTGCCAGACGCCGCTGCGGTAGCGACGCACATCCGCGTGCTCGATCCCGATCTGGTAGCCCTGGCTCAGATATTGCCGAACTTGCTGAACAATTTCAGGGGTTAAGCGTTGACTTTGCATTGTATTCAATCCATCGCGTTCATTTGACTGCCCGACAGAAGCCTGGCTGGGTAACACTTTGCCGACAGGAGGGGTCTGGCGGTTGGCCCACGGTTGGGCTGAATTGGGCTGATTAAATTCTGTGGCGGCGACTTCTGGGTGGGTGAAGCGGCGGCTTTCATGCATGCCCATGATTTCCTGGGCCAGTTCTAAATCTGCAGGCTGCACGTCTGGCAACTGATCAGCCTGATCTTGGTGGGTCAACACCATGCCCGAGGGCACCAGTTTGCCAGGCGGCACCTCCACATCTTGGACTAGGGCGTGCATCATGACGACGCAGCCTTTGCCAAGCCGGGCATTAAAAAGGGTAGAGCGAAAACCGACAAAACAGCCCTCGCCAACATAAGCAGGGCCGTGAATAAGGGCCTTGTGGGTAACCGAGGCTCCTGCGCCAATCCAGACCGAGTAGACTGCCTGATCGTCTCCCAGCACTCGCCCCTGGCCTAACCCGTGGATGACGGCTCCATCTTGAATGGCTGCCCCCTCTCCAATAAAGAAGGGAGCACCCCCATCGGCTCGAACCGATGCACCAGGAGCAATCAATACGTTGGCCTCAACCCTAACTGACCCAACGACTTGGGCTAAGGGATGAAGGTATGCAGAAGGATGAATCTGAGGCTCAGCCAGATCCGAAAAACGGGGGGTCGGGGGAGCCGCAACTGGGCGGGCGACCATCAACCAAAATCCTCCAACAGATTAGAGTGACCCACTGCTCTCACAGCGATGGCCAATAAGCAATTAGCGCTAACCAAGAATGGCAACCAGACCCATAGCTGGCAGCGCCCGTTTTATCTGTGGACGCACAGGGGCACGTCCACAGGATAGGGGCAGCACCGTGATCTGGATAGGAGTACGGCGTTTTTAGCTGGTCCGAAATGACGAGGAGCACTGCCTTGGCAGAACTGCCTAACTAAAGTCCTCTCGCTTGTTATAAAGGTTGCCGCTGTCTAGAGACACCGTATCGACGATGGCTACCACGGTGGCGTCCACAGGTCGGTCGGTATATCCGTCATGCTGCCGAGAGCCACTGCCTCGGCTGATCAGGACCCACTCTCCAGGCCCTGCCCCAACAACATCAGCTGCCACTTCGTAATCTGGCAAAAGTTCGCCAGTTTCGCTGATCAGCTGAACCAGTAAAAACTTCACACCTCTCAGGCTCGGTTCTTTGACGGTGCTAACGACGGTGCCGCGAACCTTCGCCAGGAGCATTCAGCTTCTCCCTAACGGCCGTAGGGGCGAATGCCACTCACGCTTTCCCGGAATTGCTCAACTGCTTCGGTATAGCGGATGGGCAGCACAAACTCCAGGTTCTCGTGGGGACGAGCGATGATGTGGGTAGACAGCACCTGTCCCCCATTCACCCGCTTGACGTTCTCGATTCCTGCGGCAACAGAAGCCTGAACTTCAGATACATCGCCCCGAACGATTACGGTGACGCGGCCGCTACCGATCTTTTCGTAGCCTACCAGGGTTACCCGAGCGGCTTTTACCATTGCGTCTGCAGCTTCCACAACAGCGGGGAAACCCAGGGTCTCAACCATTCCAACTGCGATCGCCATTTGAAAAATTCCTCTTTACTACTGAGTGAAGCGAGTTATGACGGACTGATGTAGACGAGCCGCCTGCCAGCAATCTAGCGTACAACTGAGCGGCACTTACCGGTTTAAAAGCGGCTGACCACTTCAGTTAGGCTTTGAAACCTAGGTGCGGAACTGTTCGACGGCTTCGGTATAGCGAATGGGCAGAACAAATTCCAGGTTCTCGTGGGGACGAGCAATGATGTGGGTAGAGAGTACCTCGCCTCCATTGACCCGTTTGGCAGATTCAACGCCTGCAGCAACCGAGGCTTGGACTTCAGACACGTCTCCACGGACAATCACAGTGACCCGACCACTGCCGATCTTTTCGTAACCAACCAAGGTTACACGAGCTGCTTTGACCATGGCGTCAGCAGCTTCTACAACGGCAGGGAAACCCAGGGTCTCAATCATTCCAACAGCAATGGGCATCGTCGTAATCTCCTCAATCAAGCAGACCTAATGATGAACCATTACTGACAGCAAT
>JACVRP010000587.1 GCA_014534385.1 Cyanobacteria bacterium Co-bin13 | reverse complement strand
TACAGAACCTTTGCCTACTTAGCTCAGACGCTGCAGCAGCACCACCCGCAGCTCCCGATCCGGGCGATTCCGGGTGTCTGCTCCCCGCTGGCGGCGGCGGCGACGATGGGTCATCCGCTAACGGTACAGGGCGAAAAGCTAGCGGTTTTGCCGGCGCTCTACTCTCCCCAAGAATTAGAGGCGGTATTGGGATGGGCCGAGGTGGTGGTGCTGATGAAGGTCAGCTCGGTCTACCGGGAGGTGTGGGAGATTTTGCGCCAGCAAAATTTGCTGCAGCAGAGCTACGTGATTACTCACATTAGCCAACCCTGCCAGCAGTGCTACCGCGATCTCAGCCACCACGCAGATCTGAAGCTGCCCTATTTTTCCCTACTGGTCGTTCAGACTACATCCAATCGGCTAGCCTAGAGGCAGGAACGTTTTGACCAGCTGCCGGTCTAAAGTTCAAGGCATCAGCAAAGAAATTAGATCACTCGCCAAGGCAAATGGGGTTTCAAATTTCACCGTCACAATTCAAAACCTGGTTAACAGTTCTGCGCCAGCCCACGGCTCTGGCTGCCCTGATCTCGGTCGGAGTTCACGGCGTTTTATTTGGGGCGGCTCCCAGCTTCTCTTCCTTGGGCATGACAGATTTGGACGGGACAGGAGAGCTCGGAGAGCAAAGAACCGTTCCTCTAATTGAGCTGACCCCAGAGGAGCAGAGCCGACTGCCCGATTTTTCCAGCTCTGCCTATTCTCTGTTTCCAGGCTCAGGTAACCCAGGATCGTTTGAACTGCTGCCAGTTCCAGGGTCTACCACACCCATCACGCCGACTGAACCCCCGGCTACGGCTGACAATTCCTTTTCGTCGCTGCCGCCTAATCCCTTTGCCATTGGTATGAGCCCCTACATACCACCGAGCCGTCCGTCTATTACTTCTTTGCCACCTGTGGTGCGGCAGCCCTCTCCCAGCAGACCCACCCCAGCACCAGGCGCTACCCAGCCTAAGCCTAGCGGGGCAACTCCTGATACTGTTCCCTCCACGCCCACGGCTTCGACCCCGACTGCCCAGAGCCCAGGTCGCAATACTCCCGCTGAACCGGGTGCTGAGGCGCTGCTGCCCCCACCTGAGTCAAATGGCAGTGCTGCTAACAGCCAGACAGAGCCCTTAGTTGCTGCTGGCCCCGAGGGCAGTGGGCAGGGTACACCTGCTCGCCGGGATCTGTTAGATCAGCTGCAGGCGCTGGCCTACAACGCAACTGGTACAACCTCTGAAGAAGCGGCTGCGGCTCGGCAGGCATGGATCGCTAGCGCTCAAGCCCAATCGACGGTCTCCAATCTAGATGTGGCTGAACCGATGGAGGTGCCAGTGGCTTACGAGGGCCGCGTTTGCCTGTCGCCGGAACCTGTTGATGGCCTGATTGGAGTTTGGGTGCAGCCCGATGGCACGCTAGGCGATGACCCGGCTCTGATAAAAAGCACTGGCTATCGCCTTTTAAATGAACAGGCAGCCAGTGCGATCGCAGCTCTAGATTTTCCTGAAAATCAGGCTCCGGCTGCCTATGAGTTTACGATCAAAGTCGACTACGACAGTGCATCCTGCATTGACCGGGAAGAGATTCTGAAGTCTAGAAAGGCCGCAGAATAAGCTGCCGGTAGACAGTGGGTGCAACTGTCTACTGGTTAATCTGGCCGCTGTGGCCTGTGGCCCAGCCCTTCAGCCCGATAGAGGGGACATCCTGCAAAAGTGTCTATGACTGTGGCGGGTGGATGATTTTCGCAGCCTATAGTCGGGCTATCCCTTTAGATAAGAACCTGACTATGGCTAATTTCAACCTTGGCCGGAGCCACAGCAGTGCCTGGATCTTTCAAGCTTGGGCTGCGTTTGTCCTGTCGGTTGCCAGCTTGGCCGTTGGCATTATCAATCTGCCAGTTGATAGCTGGATCAAAGGCTACATGGGCATCGGCACGGTATTTGCGGTTGGCTCCACCTTGAGTTTGGCCAAGACCACCCGTGACCTGCATGAAGACAAGCATCTGACCGCCCGGATTGACGAGGCCAAAGTGGAGCGGCTGCTGGCGGACCATCATCCCCTGAAGTAAGCTGGGCCTTTAGGGTGAGCCACAAAGCGAGGGATCAATGCTCTACAG
>JACVRP010000596.1 GCA_014534385.1 Cyanobacteria bacterium Co-bin13 | reverse complement strand
AGCCCCTGCAAACTCATGGCGATTCCTCTGGAGGCCAGTGAGATTGAGCCTCTGCCTCGCAGCGAGTTTCAGCAGTGGCTAAACGCCGCTTCCCACGAAGCAACAGACAGTCTGGAAACCTGGGTGCATCGGTTAGAGGCGGTGCTTTCGGGCATAACTTCGTCAGGACTGCCAACGCCAGTCGAGCGCTGGGGCGTTTTGGAGAAAGGTGAGGTGTATCAGCCTGCCCAGGGTGCGATCGCATGGTTTCGCCTCTGCCACGGCCAAGCCCACCTTCTGGGGCTACCCGATTTAGAACTTACCCCCGACCTGGGTCTCATCCCTTTGGGCAGTCACCTCTGGCTTCAGGCCGCCAGCACCCTCGAATTGGAAGTTGCCCCTCGCACAGTCATTACCCATGTCGACACCCTGCTTACCGGGCTAGACCGTCTGCAAGACCTGGTGCTGCGCGGCATCGAACACCTGGAGCAGCAGGACCAGCAGCAGGAGTACCAGCGCTTCCAGGCCCGTGCCGCTCTCAATACCGCAGCCATGACCGCCACCATCGGAGATCTGGTCTCGGTCTTCGACACGGTCAAGCCCGTGGCGAAAGAGGCTGCAAACTACACAGCCACCACCTGGAATGAAGCGCTGCTGGTTGCTGCCGGGGCCGTGGGGCGAGCGATGGGTATTGCTATTGCGCCTCCAGCTAAGTCCGAGGATCTAAGGCGGATGCGAGATCCGTTGGATGCGATCGCACGCGCCTCTCACATTCGCACCCGTCGGGTGACCCTGCGCGACAACTGGTGGCAAAAGGACGGTGGCCCTCTGCTGGCCTACACCCAAGATGACCGCCACCCGGTGGCCCTCTTGTCTCTCTCCGAAACCTGCTACGAACTGGTCGATCCCCTGCGCCAGAGCCGCACTCGCTGTACTCAAGCAATCGCAGAAACCCTGGCGACCGAAGCCTACACCTTCTATCGCCCCTTGCCAGAACTAATCCGCCCCCGCGACCTGCTTCAATTTGCTGTGCGCGGTCACCTCAAAGAGCTGTTGATCGTGTTATTCACGGGGGCAGCGGCGGCCCTGCTGGGCATGGTCACGCCCCAGGCCACCGGAATTTTGATCGACCATGCCATTCCCAGTGCCGACAAGCGCCTGCTGGTGCAGCTCGCCTTTGGCCTGCTCGCCACCGCCTTTGGCACCACCCTGTTTCAGCTCACCCAGGGCATTGCCTTGATGCGCCTGGAAACCTTCGCCGACTCCACCACCCAAACTGCCGTGTGGGATCGGCTGCTCAAGCTCAAGGCCTCTTTCTTTCGCCAATACTCCATGGGCGATCTCAGCTCCCGCGTTTCTGCTGTTAGCCAAATCCGGCAGAAGCTGGGCAACACCCTGCTCAAGAGCGTTTTCACTAGCCTTTTTTCCTTTCTCAACCTGGGCCTGCTGTTTTACTACAGTGTGCCTTTGGCCCTCATTGCCACCCTGGTTGCCGCCATCAACATTGGGGTCACCATCGTTTCTAGCCTGCTCACCCTGAAAAAAGTGCGGCCTCTGCTTGAGCAGCAGGGCAAGCTCTTCGGCATGATGGTGCAGATCATCAACGGCGTTGCTAAGTTTCGCATCGCCGGAGCCGAACCTAGAGCCTTTGCCTACTGGGGCAAGCAGTACAGCCACCAGCTCAAGCTCATGCTCAGCTCGCAGGGCATTGAAGACAATCTGGCGGTGGTTAACAGTCTGCTCTCGGCCCTCACCCCGGCGGTGCTCTTTGGTTGCGCGGTCATGCTGCTCCAGCAGTCGCAGGCGGGCAGCGGCCAGTTTACCACGGGTACTTTTTTGGCGTTTAACGCCGCCTTTGGCACCTTTATCAGCGGTGCCACCAGCCTCAGCACCTCCGTAGTCGATGTGCTTGACGTGCTGCCTATCTGGCAGCGGGCGCAGCCCATTCTTCAGGCGCAGCCCGAAGTAGATGCCGACAAAGCCGACCCAGGCCGTCTGTCTGGGCAGCTCACGGT
>JACVRP010000213.1 GCA_014534385.1 Cyanobacteria bacterium Co-bin13 | reverse complement strand
TAGCCCAGGTACGGCGACAGCGGCGGGCCGCCACCGGCGACCCCAAGCGCAAAGTCGATCTGCCCCCCCTACCTTGGAAGACCAGCGCCCTAGAGCAGGCCGAAGCCGCCCTGCTACGCCTCTTTCTCCATGCTCCCGACTATCGCCAGGCCGTCGCTGCCGCCTTAGAAGACCGAGATCTGCAGTTCAGCTACTCCCACCACCGCGCCCTGTGGCGGCTGATGCAGCAAATCCTGACCACCCCGCTCCAGCCTATTCCAGCGCTGCCAGAACCTGAGGTCGAGCCAGCTCCCGTCGATCTGGTGGTGCTGCTGCGCAACCACATGGCTGAGATCGACAGCTCCGTCAGCCAGCTGCAGCACCTGCTCTACCTCGACGAAAAAGAAAAGCGAGACATTCTGCGGGCACCGCTGATTATTCGAGCGGCCACCGCCTGCATGGAAAAAATCATCTGCGAAAAGCGCTACCGCCACTTTCTCAGCCTCTGGGCCGAAACCGACTGCACCGAGTCGCCCGACCAGCACGCCCACTACCAAAAGCAAATCTACGCCGAAAAGCGCCGGATCGAAGAACTAGAAAAAGAACGCCAGGTCACCTTTGAAGATCTGGCCCAAATTCCCTGGGTCGGCGAGTTCTACGACTCCATCGATAGCTGACGAGCCAGGGTCAGCCCTGAAATAGCGCTTCCCCAGTTACTTCTACCGCAGCCCTGTCTACCCTAAGGCCATCGTTACCCAAGGAAACACCGATGACCTCTTCCCAACCGGCCAAAGCTGAACTGGGAACGCTAGGGGAAGCACTGGTAGCAGACTGGCTTCAGGCACAGGGCTGGCAGATTTTGGCGCGGCAGTGGCGCTGCCGCTGGGGAGAGCTGGATTTAGTTGGGACTAAGGCCCCCTCGAAGACAGCGCAGCCCCCAGCGACTACAGCCTGGCCACAAGCCGTTCGGCAAGCAACAGCCCCTCCCTTTCCCCTCCTCACCTTTGTAGAAGTCAAAACCCGCAGCCGGGGCAACTGGGATGCCAATGGGCTAATGGCCGTCACTGCTCAAAAACAGGCCAAACTGTGGCAGGCCGCCCGCCTTTACCTAGCCCAGCACCCCAATCTAGCCGAAGCTACCTGCCGGTTCGACGTGGCTCTAGTAGTTTGTGGATCAAGCAAGGGCTGTCTCCCCAAGCCAGGGTTGGCGACACAGCCCTACGGCAACCGCCAATACTTGGTGTTGCAGGACTATATTGAAAATGCCTTTGACCTGCCCTAAAAGGAAAACCCCACAAAGAAAAACCCTGCTCCTAAAAGAGCAGGGCACCCATCGCGTTTTGAAGTAAACAAAACAGCTAGGGAACTATTTAGAGGATTTGCGCACGATCAATGGGAACTTCCAGAGGTAATTCCACAGAACTCTACAGCTTATACCGCAGAGGCGAGTCAGAAAGCCTGCTCAGACCTAGCATTTGACCGATTGGCTTTGTCCTAAGCTTTCTGACCAAAGCTATATTTCAGTTTCAAGCAGTCAACTAGCTGGACTGAGAAGCTTCTTGCTGCTTGCTCTTGGCTTCTTTTACCAGCTGGTCCCGCAGGTTGGGCGTTGCAATAAAGCCAAAGTAGATAGCTAGCAGGGTGGTACCTGCGTGCAGCCAAACGTCATTGCCGTAGATAGGAATCAGGCCGAAAGTGGTGTTTGCCACAGGAATCAGACCCATGATGGTCAGCAGACCGTAAAAAACAGCCAGTAGGCCAGAGAAGTAGCGAGCGCTATCTAGAGCAATAGAGGTTAAAATGCCCACGACACCTACCAGCAGGTGAACAATATTGTGAGCAGTGTTGATGGGGAATAGACCCAGCAGGTAACCAAACCCTCCGTGGGATCCCACTGCTTCAACGTAGCCAGGCATCGTGGCTGAGTGGGAAACCAGGCCAGGGACAAATCCCATAACACCTATTCCTAGATATAAAACGCCCACGATAAGGGCAAATAACTGTGCTGGTTTCATTCGGAAAACTCCTTATTGAATACAATTAACAAGCGGGCGGGATGTTCGTTTCTATAGACTAATGATTTAGAATCAGGTGCTCTTCTACTGAAGGAGTAAGTTTTTTACTCTCTTGTAGCACCTTTAGGCAGATTGATTTAGCCTGTTTTTCCGCTGGGGTGCTGTGGCTGGAAGCGGCTCATAATTCCACTGGCCAAGGAAAACAAATCTCATAGGGCTGTAGCTTACTCAAACGCAGTGACACCGCGTTTGAGTAAGCTACAGCAGCTCGATGACCTACTTAAAAACATTCCTAAAGCTTCTTACACCGTAAAAACTCATTTTCTGGCTAGCCTCTTTCTGTGGGGGGATAAAGCCAGCTAAAGCTTTTGCAACAAACTAGCTTACGTTTTGTAGCGAAAACAACGGTTCCCCCTAAAGAAAGATGTGGGGGTTAGAGAGGTTCAAAGAAGCTAGATCCATTGCAACGTGTATTTGTCACTGCTGAGCATTGCTTCCCCATCTAAATTTAGGGCGATTTATAAAGTCTATTTGGACTTCTCAATTTGAGATGAGCCATGAGATTCACAGTACTCTTCTGACAATGGGCTCAATCCAGTTGAATCTATTCTCTGTGAGAGGCTCGTAAGGATCTAAAGCTTCCTGGCTAGGGTCACTTTAATTTGAACGTTCCCTGGAATGTGGATAGGGGCAGTGTAGAAGCGCTTTAGAGGATCTGCCATGTCTACGTTTTCACTAATTTTTATTGCCGTTCTGGGTGTTGCGCTACTGCTATTTCTGGTAATCGTCGCCCGGATCCAGGCTTTTATCGCGCTGCTAATGAGTAGTTTGTTTGTAGCCGTTATTGGGGGCATTCCACCGGGTGACATTGCCAATGTTATTCGTGAAGGCATGGGCAATACTCTGGGCTACATCGCTATCATCATCGGCTTAGGAGCTATGTTTGGCGAATTGCTGCAGGCTTCGGGTGGTGCAGAAACGATTTCCAATACGCTGGTCAAAAGGTTTGGAGATGAGCGGGCACCCTGGGCCTTGGGATTTACGGGCCTGATTATTGCAATTCCCGTATTCTTTGATGTGGCGCTAATTCTGCTGATTCCGCTGGTTTATAGCCTGGCTCGCCGCAGCGGGCGATCGCTCTTGTTCTACGGCATTCCCCTAACTGCAGGGATTGCTGTAGCCCACAGCTTTATTCCCCCCACGCCGGGTCCGGTGGCGGTGGCCGGTTTACTGGGAGCAGATTTGGGCTGGGTGATTCTATTTGGTCTGATTGCAGGTATTCCAGCCATGATTGTGGGCGGCATTTTCTTTGGCCGCTACATTGCTGACAAAATTCATTTAGATGTGCCCCTAACAGCTACTGATGCCTCTTCCGAAGCAGTCCAGCAGGAAGAAGCAGCTGAAGTCGCAGAGAGCAGAGCCCGCACTGCCAAAGAACCCCTCTCCTTTGGCCTGGTGCTGGCGATCATCGCCGTGCCGCTGGTGCTGATTTTGCTCAACACAGTTTCTGCAGTGCTGCTGCCAGAAGACAGCCTGTTGCTAGGCTGGATCGCCTTCATTGGGCACCCCTTTGTGGCCTTGACCATTGCAGCCCTACTGTCTTTTTACTTTCTAGGTATCCGACAGGGATTTACGCAGCGGGAGGTGCTGCAGTTTGCCACCAAGTCCCTAGAGCCCGTGGGTCTGATTATTTTGGTAACGGGAGCCGGTGGTGTTTTTGGCCGGGTGCTGGTGGAAACCGGCATTGGCGAAGCGCTGGCTGACCTAATGGCAGCCTCAAACCTGCCGATCATCGTACTGGCCTTTCTGATTGCCACCCTGGTGAGAGTCAGCCAAGGCTCAGCCACGGTTTCTATGGTGACTGCCGCCGGACTGATCGCCCCCGCAGTTCAGCTAGGCAACTACTCACCGCCCCTAGTCGGCGCAATTACAATTTCGATCGCCTGTGGAGCAACCGTCCTTTCCCACGTCAACGACTCCGGTTTCTGGCTAGTAGGCCGCTTCTTCGACATGACCGAAGCCCAAACCCTCCGCTCCTGGACCGTGCTAGAGACGATTCTCGGCGTTGTGGGCTTTCTGGTGGTGTTGGTGCTGAGCTTCTTCCTGTAGAGCAGGGGAGCTAGGGGGCAGGGGAGCTAGGGGGCTAGGGGACTTTCTGCTGATTCTTTTTTCCTCGTCCCCATTCTTCTTTAGGAAGCGCTAAACCTTGCACTGGGTGCAGGCCCCTGCACCTCTACCAAACACTTCTCTGGCACAGGCCCACACCAGATTAGTACTAGTTTTCAACTCCCCCTGCTCCCTCCGCTCCTCCACTCCCCTGCTCCCTCGCTCCTCACCCATTCACCCCTCACCCCTCACCTACCCAACCATGGCCGACCCAAACCTAATCCTCGGCGTCGATATCGGCACCACCAGTACCAAAGCAATTCTCTTCACGCCTGAGGGCGCTGTGGTAGCGCAGCATGCGGTTGGCTACCCGCTGCTCTCGCCTGAGCCTGCAATTCAGGAGCAAGACCCGGAAGAGATTTTAGAGGCTGTTGTTGACAGCATTCGCGTGACTCTTGAGAAAAGCCAGATCGCGCCTTCGGAGCTAATCGGCATCTGCTTCAGTGCGGCGATGCATAGCTTAATTGCGGTTGATGAGCAGGGTAAACCTCTGACTCAGAGCATTACCTGGGCTGATCGTCGCAGTGTGGACTGGGCTCAAAAGATGCGCCAGCACCCCCACGGTAAAGACATTTACCACCGCACGGGCACGCCTATTCACCCCATGTCGCCCTTTATCAAGCTGCTGTGGCTGCGCCACGAGCAGCCGGAGCTGTTTGAGCGGTCGGCCAAATTTATCTCGATTAAGGAATACGTGCTGCACCGCTGGTTTGGCGAGTATGTGGTTGATCACTCGATCGCCAACGCCACTGGCCTGTTTAATATGAAGTCGCTGGATTGGGATGCTGAAGCAATCGGAATTGCAGGCATTTTGCCCTCACGGCTGCCGCGACTGGTGCCCACGACTCATATCATGCGCGGTATGAAGGCTGAGTATGCCGAGGCAATGGGCATTCGGGCCGATCTGCCAGTGGTGGTGGGGGCCAGCGATGGGGTGCTGGCAAACTTGGGGGTGGGTGCGATCGCACCTGGCGTCGTCGCTGTGACCATTGGCACCAGCGGCGCACTGCGGGCCGTGATTGACCGGCCTGCAACTGATCCTCTGGAGCGGCTGTTTTGCTACGCCCTGACCGAAAACCACTGGTGCATCGGCGGCCCGGTCAACAATGGCGGCATTATTCTGCGCTGGGTGCGCGATAACCTGGGCGATCGGGAGCTGATGCAGGCTCAGGAGACGGGGCAGGGCGTCTATGATCTGCTGACGAGGCTGGCGGAAACCGTGCCGCCAGGGTCCGAGGGACTAATCTTTCACCCCTACCTGGCCGGAGAGCGCTCGCCCCTGTGGGACGCCGATGCTCGGGGCAGCTTCTTTGGCCTCAGCTTGCACCACACGCGGGCCCACATGGTGCGAGCGGTCATGGAAGGGGTGCTCTACAACCTGTATGTGGTGATGCGATCGCTGCAGGATGCCGTCGGCACCGCCAAAAGTATTCGGGCCTCGGGGGGATTTGTGCGATCGCCCCTCTGGCGGCAAATGCTTTCCGATATTTTCAATGTCGAAGTCATCATTCCCGACAGCTACGAAAGCTCCTGCCTGGGCGCAGCCTTTCTAGGGCTCTACGCCTTGGGCCATCTGTCTTCTCTAGAAGAAGCCGCCGACCGCTTCGACGAAACCTGTCGGCATCAGCCCATTGCTGAAAACGTGGCCCAGTACTGTAAAGTCATGCCCGTTTTCACCCGGCTGCTGGAGCAGTTTCGAGGCAACTATGCTCAGCTGGCTCAGCTGCAAAAAGACTTGGACTAGCTGTGCAGTTTTGTAGGTTGGGTTGAGTCTCGGCGAAACCCAACTGCAGGATTAACCTAAATGCGCCCTACGTCCAGCTGCGGAAAAAGCTGTTGTCCTGCCACACTGCAGCGGTTCGCTGTTCCATATCAGCCAGGGTCGCTGTGGCCAGGGGCTGAAATTGTCGCGCCACCGCCACGTTTTCCGCTAGCTGCTCTAGGGTGTCGGCAGCGATGATGCAGGTGTGTACGCCCGTTTGAGACAGCGCATAGCCCATCGCCTCACCCATGCCCGTGAGCACACCCGGCTTAAACAGACGGCCATAGGCTGGCACCTTCATGGCAATGATGCCGACATTTTGCTGCTGGGCCACTGGCAGCACGGTATTGATAAAGGACTTAGACGTGTGCTTATCGGCAGCGTTGATCGGCACCAGAGCCGTATCAAAGGGATATTGCTGAATCGCTTTGACAATGATGTCGGGGTTGTGGTGTCCGGTCACGCCGAGATGGCGAATCAACCCCTGCTCCTTAGCTTCCTCAGCCGCTTTGACTGCTCCTCTTTGCGCATCTAGCAGCGTCTCTATATCCCAGTCGTAGGTGAGGGCATGGAACTGCCAGAGGTCAATGTGGTCAGTCTGCAGCCGCTGGAGAGACTGCTCTAGCTCACGCCAGGCGTCGTCGCGACTGCGCTGACTGGTTTTGGTGGCGTTAAAGACTTCAGCGCGGTGAGCAGGCAGCACCTTTCCCAAAAATGTCTCGCTCGGGCCGTAATTAGAGGCCGTATCAAAATAGCGAATCCCCAGTTCTAGGGCGCGATGAATGATATCCATC
>JACVRP010000303.1 GCA_014534385.1 Cyanobacteria bacterium Co-bin13 | reverse complement strand
GTTGGGCTGCTGCAGGGGATGGTAGATGCGGGCCTGTTCGGCGGCGAGGAAGTCGGGGTCGGGGTCGACGTGGGGCAGGTCTTGGAGGTATGCGATCGCACTTTCCCCCGCGATACGGCCATAGACAAATGCGCCAATCATGTAGTTGTGGGGCACGCTGGCCAGATCGCCTGCGGCGTAGAGGCCGGGGACGGTGGTTTCGGCTTTTTCGTTGACCCACACTCCGGAGGCGCTATGGCCGCTGCACAGGCCGATCTCGGAGATGTTCATCTCGACGCCGTGGGTGCGGTAGTCTTCGCCTCGACCTTCGTGGAAGCGGCCTCGGCTGGGGCGCTCGTTGGCCCAGAGAATGCGCTCGATCTCTGAGATAGTGTCGTCATCGAGGTGGTACATCTTGAGATGCACTGGGCCGTTGCCGGAGTTGAGTTCTTTGTAGATCTCCAGCATCATCTGGCCGCTCCAGTAGTCGCAGTTGATGAAGCGGTGGCCCTCGGCGTTGGCGGTGTAGGCTCCAAAGGGGCTGGCTACATAGGCGCAGGCAGGGCCGTTGTAGTCTTTAATCAGCGGGTTGATTTGGAAGCATTCGATATTGGTCAGCTCGGCTCCGGCGTGGTAGGCCATGGAGTACCCGTCCCCGGCGTTGGTGGGGTTTTCGTAGGTGCCGTAGAGGTAGCCAGAGGCGGGCAGTCCCAGCCGGCCGCAGGCTCCGGTGCAGAGGATCACGGCCTTGGCCTGAATCACCACAAAGTCGCCGCTTCGAACGTCAAAGCCGACCACGCCCACCACGCGCCCGTCCTGCACCACCACGCGGGTGGCCATGACTCGGTTGGTGACGTTGACCCGGTGGCGCTTTACCTGACGGGTGAGGATTTTCTTGAGGTCTTTGCCCTCGGGCATGGGCAGCACGTATTTGCCTACCCGATGCACCTGCTTCAGGTCGTAGTTGCCGTTGGGGTCTTTTTGAAATTTCACCCCCCAGCTTTCTAGCTCCTGAATCACTTCAAAGCCCAGCCGCCCGGTCTCGTACACGGCTTTTTGATGCACGATGCCGTCGTTGGCGATGGTGACTTCGCGGACGTACTGCTCGGGGGTGGAGTTGCCAGGGATGACAGCGGTGTTGACGCCGTCCATGCCCATTGCGATCGCACCGCTGCGGCGGATATTGGCTTTCTCTAAAATCAGCACCTCGGCCTCAGGGTTGGCCTGCTTGGCTTTGATGCCTGCCATCGTGCCAGCGGTGCCGCCCCCGACCACCAGCACGTCGGTCTGCAGGCGCTGGGTGCTAAAGCCCAGGGTTTCTACAAGGGTCACAAATTTTGCTCCTAAAGGCTATTTGGCCGCAGGCTGAAAGCGCAGCTCGCGCCCGGTGTACTCAGGCACCCAACCGTCAGTGCCTGCAAAGTAGCGCACCGCCTTGATGCGTCGGCGCTCGGTCAGCACAAACCAGTGCTCGGTACCGTTGGGCACGTTGATGTATTCCCCCGGCTCAATGGTCAGCTCCACCTGGCTCTCGTCGGGCAGCACAAAGCCAAAAACCCCCTCCCCATCCACGATGTAGCGAACCTCGCCATCGGCATGGGTATGGATCTTGTCAAATTTGGTTAGCAGGGTTTCCAGGTTGGGAGTTTGAGGGTTGAGCACAATCAGGTCGCGGTTTTGGTAGCCCTCGGTTTCGCGCAGCTGTTGGAAGTAGTGGTCTAGCTTGACGAGAACGGTTTCTTTTTCGTCGTCGGTCAGGCTTTCTTGAGCAAGCAGCTGGGCCAGTTCTGGGTCATCCCCCAGGGGCCAGTGGTTGAGCTGAATGTGCAGCGGGGCCAGCGTCTGTGCGATCGCAGAGAGGTCAGTGATGGTTTCGCCGGTTTCAAATTTAATTTTTGCCATGATTCTTGCAGCTTGAATGGACAGGGATAGGGTTCCTGTATTCTACGAAGGCTGTCAGGAGACTGCTGCCAGCAATCCGTTGTAGGCGTCGGAATTGCCCTTGATAGCCTGACTAGTTTGGCCATCGAGGCCGACGGGTAGGTCGCCGACAATCGTGACCCGCTGCACTCGACGGGGCTGGTGGCCGTAGTCTGCGATCGCATAGTGCTGAGTCGCCCGGTTATCCCAAAAGGCCACATCTCCTAGCCGCCACTGCCAGCGAACGGTGTTTTCGGGCCGGGTCACGTAGCTTTGGAAAAGTCGCAGCAAATCTTCGGATTCTGTTTTGGAAAGCCCCTGGAAGCGCCGCACAAAGCCGCCCAGCACCAGCGATTTTTCGCCCGATTCGGGGTGTACCCGCACCACCGGATGCCGCGTTTCAAACACCGTCGATTCAAACACCTGGCGGTAGTTCTTGAAGTCCTCGTCTAAGTTCACAACCCCGGTCACGTAGTCATAGGCGTTGCTGTGGATGGCCCAAAGGCTGTTAGCAAGCGACTGCAGAGGCGCAGGCAAGTCCTCATAGGCCGTAACAGTGTTGGCCCAGAGCGTATCGCCACCCACCGGAGGCAGCTCCACCGCCCGCAAAATCGAGCCCAAAGGCGGCCTATCTACAAAAGTGACATCGGTATGCCAGTAGTTAGCAGATGCATGGTTCTTGCCATAGTGCAAATCCAGCACCTCAGGGCGCTGCGGCAGGGGCGGCAGCGTCGGGTGCGCCGAGGTCAACGGGCCAAAGCGACGGGCAAAGGCAATCTGCCCGTCAGAATCAAGCCCATGCTGGTCGCGAAAGAAAACTACCTTGTACTGCACCAGGGCGCTGCGGATGGCCTGAATTGTGTCGTCGCTGAGGGGCGTACTCAGATTTAGGCCGAGAATTTCAGCGCCAATGCGTCCAGCCAGGGGACGGAGATTAAGGGATGAAAGGCTCATGACAAGGGAAAGGAACTACTGTTAACCCGTCAGCACCACCCGTAAGGCAAGCCTGTTACGGCGGAACCCAGTATGGCATAGCCCAAACAAAATCTATATAACCTGAATTACAATTTCAATCAAATTACAATTAATTCTCATTCCAGACTCAAGCCATTCAACCTGGCTCTATTTTTTGCAGCTGCCGAAGAGGATGGGTGAAAAGCCTCTTTGATACGCTCGCTCGGCAAATATCCCCTAATCCCCCCTAAAAAGAGGGACTTTTCACTTAGGGGGGCGGGGCAGGGTAGTTTCATGGCTGAAGGTGCTCCGGGCTGACCCCATCACCCAAAGTATTCCAATCATTCTGCTGTCGGCGCGGGCAGGCCAAGCTGGTGCAAGACTTGCTAGATATGTCTCGGATCGGCACTGGTAAGCTGCGGCTGCAGATGCAGCCCGTCGAGCTAGCAGGCGTTATTGAGGCCGCGATCGCAACCGTCCATCATCTTGTCGAGTTCACCGACGATATTTACTAGGACGGATAATATGACAACTAATATGGCAACTAGACGCTTCCAGTCCAAACTGTAGATCTTCGGTGGAACCTGTATGGTCAGACGCATCATTGTGGCCGGGCTGTGTGTCTGCCTCTGTCTGTTTTGGGCAGCCAGGGCTGGTTTGTCTCAGGTCGATCTGGCGGTGGCCGAAGGCCGAGGGGGCGCTGTGGCGACCGTCGATGCCAACGCAACCCAGATTGGTCTTGGCGTGCTGCGGCGGGGGGGCAATGCCGTTGATGCTGCGATCGCAGCTGCCGCTGCTGTGGGTGTTACCGACCCCTTCTCCGCTGGCATCGGCGGGGGTGGGTTCATGGTGATCTATCTCAAAGACAGCGATCGCGTGATCACCCTTGACGGCCGCGAACAGGCCCCAGCTGCTACCACCGTAGACATCTTCCAAGATCCCGACAGCTCGACTGGAGAGCTGTTGCCCTTCTCCCCCAACCGCATCTCCTCTGGGGCTGCAGTGGGGGTGCCCGGCACGCCCCTAGAATGGGCCGAAGCCCTTAACCGCTATGGCACCCTCTCCCTAGCTGAGGCTTTGCAGCCTGCAATCGCCCTGGCTGAAAATGGCTTTGAGGTAGACAAAACCTTTGCCGACCAGGTTGAGCGCAATCAGGCCCGCTTTGCAGCCTTTACCTCCACCCAATCGCTGTATTTACCCAATGGCCGCCCCCCTGCGGTAGGCACCCAGTTCAAAAATCCTGACCTGGCCAAAACCTATCGTCTCCTGGCTGAGCAGGGCGTGAACGTCTTCTACCGGGGTGACATTGCTGAGGCCATTGTGCAGGCTGTTCGGCAGCCCCCAGCAGTGGCCACCCCACCCTTTCGGATCGTTCCTGGGGCTATGACGTTAAGCGATCTCGACCACTACGCTGTGCGAGTGCGGCCACCGACTACCACCCCTTACCGAGGCTACACACTCTATGGCATGGGCCTCCCCAGCAGCGGTGGCATCACCACCGGGGAAATTCTCAATATTGTGGAGGGCTTTGACCTGGCCCAGAGCGATCGCGCGAAGGCCTGGCATACCCTTATCGAAGCAGAACGACTGGCCTTTGCCGACCGCAACGCCTACCTGGGCGACCCTGAGTATGTGGATGTGCCCCTCCCTGGCCTCCAGAGCGATGGCTTTATCCAAACTCGTCGGGCTTTGATTGGCGACCTTGCCCCCGACGATGCCAGCTTCCGCGCGGCCCCCGGCGACCCGCTTCCCTTTCAGGCAGATCCCAGTCCCAGCCTAACTGGCCCGCCTCCAGTTTCCCTGCGGGATGGACAGTCTGGCACCTCCACTACCCACCTGGTCGTCAGCGACCGCCTGGGCAACATCGTGTCCTACACCTACACCATCGAATCGGTTGGTGGTTCTGGCATCGTGGTTCCGGGCTATGGCTTCATCCTCAACAATGAGCTGACAGACTTTGACCCCACCAGCCCCCACCCCAACGCGCCAGAACCCTACAAACGGCCCCGCAGCAGCATGGCCCCCACTATCGTTCGCAGCCCTGATGGCACGATGTTGGCCTTTGGTTCCCCCGGTGGCTCCACCATTATTACCACCGTCGCGAGTATCGCCATTAACCTGATTGACTTTGGTCTGTCGCTGCCCGATGCGATCGCAGCCCCTCGCATTTC
>JACVRP010000076.1 GCA_014534385.1 Cyanobacteria bacterium Co-bin13 | reverse complement strand
CTCCTATCCCCCGCCACCAGCGCCTGAATAATCTCTAGCTGAGCGGCATGGTCTGCTGGGCGGCTGTGGGTCTCGCCCAAGTAAATCACGTCAGCCGTAGCCAGCTCCGCCAAAATGCTCGGCTGAGAAAGACTCGCTTGAACAGCTTGGGTGGGGGCTGAGGCTAGACTGGCTGTGGGAGGTTGTACCCGAGCCAGCGTGATCAGCCAGAGGCAGAGACAGCCCAAAATTAGCCAACCTACCAGACGAACGAATCGCCGCAACGGTTGCTGCATGCGTTAAAACTCAGGGCGAATGAGAATGCAGCTTAACGTCAAGGCCACAGACCCGGCAACGGTCATCGCGGTAGGCGCGTCTAGACCCAAAACGCAAAGAGGGCAGTAAACAATTAGCCCGGCCAGCGCCACCAACCCGATGGGAGTCGTTAAAAACTCCAAAAACTCCAGCAAGCTTTCTAGAAATCGAAGGAATTGCAGCAGTTGGGCAAGCAGACTCATGGTAAGTGTCCACAATAGGGAATTGGACTAGAGGTAGAGCGCACTCAAAAGCCTCTATGTCTAATTGTTACTGATTATCCCCAATCATCCCTAAAACTGCTTATCCCTTCCGACGCATTCGATACTCACTGAGAGAAACTATTTTGCCCCCAGACTGAGCCAGGATTGCTGGATCAACGTCAGGAATAGCAATCTGAGTCACCCGAATCTGAAGCTGAGCGTCGCAGTTCCAGGTGTGCTGCCTCACCCAACACTGGTCTCCCTCACACCGGACAACCAGAAAGTCGGGCACATACTCAGACTGCCCCTTGAGGCGGATTTGCGAACCTGGCCGAATCGTCATTGAAGGCATAGTCAGCACCCCCAAAAGGCAGTAGATGGTGTTCTCTTAGAATAGTACATAAAAACTATCCTCAGGTCTTATGTCTACCCACGGTTTAGACCTACCTCGAAATGCTCAGTCTTTGAACATTTCTGGATACCTTAACTTTCTTTTAATCCATTTAGGTTCCCTCTTAGGACGGTTGATCTAACCGGCACCGTCCCTTAGAGTTTTTGACTAAACGCCGTTCTCGCTCGGCTACCAGCGTCTTGAGATTGGGTCGCCCGGTCAGGGCCAACCGCCAATCAGCCCAAAGTTCATAGAGGCGATCTACCAGCGGACCAATTAAGGGCCAGCCGGTAGCAGCATACACCCAACCCATGCCCAGCACGGTATAAACCTGGCGAAAGACCTCTACATTCTTAACGACCGTACCGTCTGCCCGCACGGCATGAATTCGGCCCATCGCCGTTTCAAAGTCAACGCCGCCATGATCTTCAGGGCGGTAGGCGTCGTCGGCAATATCCACAAAAGCAACCCGCCCGCGTCCGGCATCGTGCTTCTGTAAAAAGTTCACCTCCCGCACACACAGCGGACACTGCCCGTCGTACAGCAGCTTGATTTCCCAGCTAGGGGAGTCTGCTGAAAGATTAACTTGAGGTTCAAACTGTTCGGCCAGGGGCATAACGAACTATTAAAGAAAGTCTAAGGTTCCTTTACCTATTCTAAGAAGGGTTGCGCCTCTAGGAGAAGGAAGTTCCTACCCCTGGGCCGCCCCCCTAGAACAGTTCCCCTGTGTCAGCATAAACACAGTCTATATACCCCAACTCAACTTCGGTGCTGCCAACCATGTCTCAAACCCGGTTTTACGAATGGAACGGCTACCGCTGCGCCTACGAAGTGCACTCGCCTCAAGCGACAGCACAGCCTGCCTTGCTGCTAGTCCACCCCATTGGGGTAGGGCTATCGCGGCGTTTTTGGGACCGATTTTGCCAGGAGTGGTCTGTGCAGGGCTACCTGCAGGCCATTTACAATCCGGACCTGCTGGGCTGTGGTGAGAGCGCCATGCCTCGTGCCGCCTACACGCCTGACGACTGGGCGGCTCAGCTACAGCGCCTGATTGAGCAGGTAATCCAGCGCCCGGTGGTGCTTGTGGTGCAGGGGGCGCTGTTTCCGATCGCAATTCGGCTGGTGCAGCGGTTGCAAGGGCAGGACTGGGTGCAGGGGCTAGTGCTTTCTGGTCCACCCGGCTGGCAGCTAATCTCGCAGGAAACGTCGCCTTTGCCCCAAAAGCTGCTGTGGAACCTGCTGTTTGACAGCCCCTTGGGCCGCGCCTTTTACCGCTATGCCCGGCGAGAAGCCTTTATTGAGTCTTTTTCGCGGCGGCAGCTGTTTGCCGAGGCCGCTGACGTGGATCGGGAATGGCTGGATACCCTGCAGCAGGGAGCCGCAGATCCCGCCAGCCGTTACGCAGTGTTTGCCTTTTTGGCGGGCTTTTGGCGCAAGAATTACACACAGGCGATTGAGCAAATCCAGCAGCCGACGCTGGTGGTATATGGCGAAGCTGCCTCAGGTATCGATCGGGTTAGCCGGGGCACGCTTGCCCCGCAGCGGCTGGAGGCTTATCTGCAGCATATGCCCAACGCCGAAGGTGAAATTATTGTGGGGCGCAACGTCATGCCCTATGAATCGACGGCTGAGTTTGTGCAGGTAACGGGGCGTTGGCTGGCGCGGCTGAGTCAGGGGGAACTGCAGACGGCTGGACAGAGCGATAATAAGCCATAGCAAGGATCTGTGATAGTCAACTGTTGCTACTTATCTGCTTCATTCTTTGCTGTTAGCTTTCTAGGTTTATGATTACTGCCGCACTTCCCTCTCTCGCTCAAACTCTGCGTCATCGCCGTGAGCGGCTGGCCCAGCAGGCTGATTTTCCGGTAGTGCTCTGGTCGGGGCAGCCACAGTCGCGCAATTTTCCGGCCAATACTCACCCCTTTCGCAGCAGCAGCCACTTCCTGTACTTTGCTGGGGTGCCCCTGGCAAATGCGGCGATCCGCTTGGAGCGAGGTAGGCTAACGCTGTTTGTGGACGAAGCAACTCCTGCCGAGGCCCTGTGGCATGGGCCTTCTCCCTCGCGGGAGGAGCTGGCCCAGCAAATGGGTGCCGATGCCGCCTACCCCCTGGCCGATCTGCCCCAGTGGACGGCAGAGGCCGCTACCCTACCTGCGATGGATGCGGCAACGCTGGCGGCGCAGCAGTCGCTCCTAGGGCGGTTGGTGGGTCTGGTGGCTGAGGCCGAGGGGCACGATCGGCAGCTGGCAGAGGCGATTGTGCAGGTGCGGCTGTGCCATGACGCAGGAGCCATTGATGAAATCCGGGCGGCTGCGGCTGCATCGGTTAGGGCTCATCAGGCAGGCATGGCGGCAACCCGGCAGGCGGCTACGGAAGCCGAAGTGCGGGCCGCTATGGAGCAGGTAATTATGGCCCACGGTATGACCTGCGCCTACAACAGCATTGTCACGACACATGGGGAGGTGCTGCACAACGAGCACTACCACCACCGCCTGAGGCCAGACGATCTGCTGCTGGCAGATGTGGGGGCTGAGGCCGCTTCGGGCTGGGCCTCGGATATTACCCGCACATGGCCTGTCTCAGGCCAGTTTTCGCCCACCCAGCGCGATCTCTATGACCTGGTGCTGGCGGCCCACGATGCCTGCATTACCGAGGCCAGGCCGGGGGTAGAATACCGGGATTTGCACCTGCTGGCCTGCCGGGTTTTAGCCGAGGGGCTAGTTGATTTGGGCATTCTCAAGGGCCAGCCAGGTTCGCTGGTGGAGCAAGATGCCCATGCGCTGTTTTTTCCCCACGGCGTCGGTCATTTGTTGGGGCTGGACGTTCACGACATGGAGGATTTGGGCGACCTGGCCGGGTACGCGCCGGGACGCAGCCGCAGCGATCGCTTTGGCTTGGCCTTTTTGCGGCTCGATCGGCCCTTGCAGGCAGGTATGGCGGTCACGATTGAGCCAGGGTTCTATCAAGTGCCCGGCATTTTGCAGGATCCAGCTCGGCGGGAGCGCTACCAAGGGATGGTGAACTGGGAGCGGCTGTCGCAGTTTGCTGACGTGCGCGGCATTCGCATTGAGGACGATGTGCTGATTACGGCGGAGGGCTGTGAGGTGTTGACGAGCAATTTGCCCAGCGCGGCTGAGGCAGTGGAAGCTCTGGTGGGTGGCTAATCGTTGGGGTTGACCCGCTAATAGTGCTGATTCTCTCCACCTCCTGCAGCCCTGCAGGACGAGGCTGCTACAGCCCGTACCGTTCGATATGCATGGGCAGATATACCTTAAACTGAGTGCCCTGCCCAATTTGACTATGGACGTCGATAAACCCACCCTGGTTTTTGACAATGCCCATCACGGTTGAGAGCCCAAGCCCAGTGCCTCGATCGAGCGCTTTGGTCGTGAAGAACGGCTCAAAGATACGCTCAAGCACGTCGGGGGCGATGCCGGTCCCTGTATCGGCTACGGTAACGGCCACGTAAGGCCCAACCCGAGCGTCGGGATTGGGAGTATCGGTTTCGTCTAGCACAACGTTCTCCGCCTTGATCGTTAACCTGCCGCCCTGGGGCATCGCATCGCGGGCGTTGACACAAAGGTTGAGCAGCACCTGATGAAGTTCGGTCACATCGGCAAAGACAGGCCAGAGATGGGGCTCGATTTCGGTCTGAACGTCGATGGATTTAGGGAAGGTTTCACGGGCCGTTTGAACCAGTTCTAAAACGACAGCTTCGATTTCGAGAACGGCGGGTTTACTGGGGGTTTTATGGGCAAAGGACAGCACTCGCTTCACCAGGGCTGCGCCTCGCTTCACGTTGGCCTCCTGGAGCTGCAGCAGCTCTTGGGTTGACTGATCGGTGTTCATCAGCTTTAGCTGCAGCAGCTGGGCAATGCCAAGGATGGGGGTGAACACGTTATTTAGGTCGTGGGCAATGCCGGTGGCCAGGGTGCCTAAGATTTCCAGACGCTGGGAGTGGAGCGCCTGCTGCTCCCGCTGCTTTTGTTGGGTGATGTCGGTATTAACCACCAGAATCGCGTGGGCCTGGTCTTCCGGCTGCATTAGGGTCCAGCGGCTGTCTACTATAACGGTCTTGCCATCTTTGCGGGTGTGCTGGAGTTCGCCCCGCCAGGTTCCGGTATCGGCCAGTGTCGCCAGCGTCTTCAGGTAAGCCTGGTTGGCGTGGAGCAGCTGATCGATGCGCTGGCTCAGAGCGGCTTCTGACGACCAGCCATAGAGCGTTTCAGCGCCTTTGTTCCAAAACAGAACCTGACTGTCTAGGTTCAGCACAAAAATGGCGTCGCTGGTGATGTCGAGCAGGGCCGCCTGCTGGCGATTTTTCTCCTCGGAGCGCTGTCGTTCGTTGAGCTCGACCTGCAGCTTTTGGTACAGCTCAGACTGCTGAATTGCGATCGCAAGCTGAGTTGCCAGGTGCTTGAGCAGGGTCAGATCTAGGGGCTGCCACTGGCGCGGCTCCAGGCAGCTATTGACCACCAGCAAGCCCCAGAGTTTTTCCCCCTGAACGATCGGAACGACTAAATTCGCCCTGATCTGAAGTTGGGTTAGGAGTTCCCGGTGACACTCGGACAAATTGGCTGTGTAAACGTCATCTACAGCATGAACTTGGCCCTGCTTGTAAAGTTCGCGCCCCGCTGTCGAGACAAAAAAGGAATCTTTGATGCGAGTAGATTGAATCGACAGGCAGCCAGGCACTACCGATTCAACGGCGACAATGCCGCTCCAGTCTGGCTCAAAGCGGTAGATCAGGGCCCGATCTGCCTGCAGAAACTGCTGTACCTCAGAGACCGTCGTGTGCAGAATGTCGTCTAGGTTGAGTGAACGGCGAATGCGCTGGGCAATTTCAGCCACCAACCGTTCCCGCTCCATCTGCTGCCGCAGTTCCTCCTCCCGGCGCTTGCGCTCTGCCAACTCTAGGAGCTGAGCAGCGCGGCTCTGGTTTTCATGCTTGACTTTATTCCGGTAGTCGCGAAAGAAAACTTCTAGATCAGGTTCCTCTAGAAGCAGCGCTCCCAGATTCTCCTGAGCCCGCTGGTCGGCTTCGTAGGTAACTTCGGGATGGGCCTCGATCCAGGCATGGCAAAACTTGGTGTAGGCAATGAAGGTTACTAGATGCTGATAGGTCACTGCGCCAAGTAAACGCCGTAATTCCTGTCGGCAAAAGTCTGCTTGCGTATGCTCGATGCCGATAAAAATGGCACAGTACAGCAGACTCTCCTCTAGGGGTGAATCTGCATTGACCCAGGGCTGTAGTGACTCGGGCTGGCCCGCTAGAAGGGTCAGGTGCTTCGTAATATCAGTCTCTACAGGTGGGGGAGCATCTAGCAGGTCTAATACCTGCCGTGCTTTTAGCCCTAGCGGACGCAGCGAACAGCTGTGGCAGACCATGCAGTAGGGCACATTGCAGAAGCGCGACAGGTAAGCCGACAGTTTCTCTTTAAACAGAGCGGGCAGCGGGTTGTGCACGTAGGCAGTAAGCGTTTGCTGCCACAGGTTTTCCAAGACCTGCGAAGACTCCGCCGGCTCAAAAAAGGGCGGCACAAAGCCAAAGGTTGCTGCGATTTCTGCTTTGATTTGTTCACTGCTTCGACCTAGCGAGGCGTTGCTGTTAGAAGGGGCAGCCACTGCTGGGGATGAGTCGGTTCTAGAGGGACGATCAGTAGTAGACATTTTCAAAATACGGGTCCGCAAAAAGTTTGAGTGGGCGTATTGCCCTTGCCTGGGTTTCACCGAATCAAGCTGGAGATTAGCGGGAGTAGCGCATCGCTAAAGTCCAGTTTGGGAACGAAACCGTCTGCTCCTACGGCCTCAGCGGCAATCCGGTATTCGCTGTTGTCGTTTAAAGTTAGGACGATGACGTAAGGGGCGTCTGTTTGTAGCTTGATTTGACGGGTTGCCTCTAATCCATTCATGCCGGGCATGGCCAGATCCATCAGCACCAGATCAGGGCGCAGCTGTAAAACCTGCGCCAACGCCTCACTTCCTGAGAGAGCCCGCCCAACCACGTGAATAAAAGCCTCTGCGGACAAGAGGCGAGTCGCCAACTCCAGAAAGGGCAGGCTGTCGTCTACTAGCAGAATACGCAGGGGCGGCATAGGCTCATTTCCACCAAAAACACGCTGTGTAAGCCGTCTCCCCAGTTAACGCTGTTGCTGGTTTCAGCACTGGGCTGAAATTCTCAAGGTCTCTAGGGACGATTGATCTCAATGTACCCTGCTAGCCTGGATGCCGATATCAGGGAAACCCTGAGATATCCCTCAGGTAAGCCTAAGGATCGGCCTAAAGGAGGATGCTACTCGTCGGCTGTGGCTAGGCCGGTGCGAATGGCGTAGCGTACTAGACCGGCAACATCATGAATATTCAGGCGCTCCATAATTTGAGACCGATGCGTTTCGACCGTCTTGATGCTGATGACAAGCTGGGCGGCAATTTCTTTGGCCGATCGCCCCTTCACCAACAGCTGCAGGATCTCGCGCTGGCGCGGCGTGAGCTGACCTGAAGCGCTCGATTCTCCCCCGGTTCGCCGCACGTAGTCTAAGATCACGTGTTTAGAAACGCTCGGGCTGAGGTACGCCTCGCCTCCGGAGATTGACTTGAGGGCCAGCTCCAGTTCCCCCACGCCTGCATCTTTTAGCACGTAGCCCATGGCCCCCGCCTGCAGAGCCTGCATGACGTATTCCTCATTGGCATGCATGGAGAGGATCATCACATGGGTGTTGGGAAACGCTTTGACTATCTGCGCTGTCGCTTCTAACCCGTTCATCTCTGGCATGGCAACATCCATCAGCACAATATCAGGCCGATGCGTTTTGGCCAGGTTAATAGCCTCTCGACCATTGCTGGCTTCGGCTATCACCTGTACGGCCTCCATTGACTCTAGCAGCGATCGCAGCCCCGCTCGAATCAGCCTATGGTTGTCAACAAGCAGCACCCGAATTGGCTTCATCAGCTCCCCTTTTCTACAAGGACAGAGGTCAGTGGCTGGTCGTTGAGCGGGAGCTGGACGTGGATCTGGGTTCCAGAGTTTGGCGCAGAGTGAATCGTCAGGTGGCCGCCTGCCAGCAAAGCTCTCTCCTCCATGCCCAGCAGGCCCAGGCTGTTCCCCTGCATTGCTCGCCTGTGGGCAGCTTGGGCATCAAAGCCAACCCCGTCATCTTGAATCAGCAGGTGCAGCTCCTCATCCTGCGGCTGCAGCTCAATCGTGACGTGCTGAGCCTGGGCATGGCGAGCCACGTTCGTGAGGGCTTCTTGAACAATGCGGAAGCAGGCGGTAGCCAGGGTTGCCGGAAGCTGCGGTGTTGAAGCTGCAGAAACGCTGGCTGAAATACCGGTGCGCTGGGAGTAGCGATCTACGTACCAGCGCAGCGCGGCAGTCAGCCCTAAATCATCGAGGAGTGAGGGCCGTAGATTGAGCGAGAGGTCGCGGACCTGCTGTAGAGCAACTTCTACGATGTCGAGACTATCTTGAACTGCGGTTGGAACGGGGGCTGGGCCAGGAGGACTGGACTCCGTCTGGGCAGCTCGCTTTAGCGACTGGAGATTGATTTTTACGATGGTGAGGGCCTGGCCAATTTCATCATGCAGCTCGCGGGCAATGTGATGGCGCTCGGTTTCCTGGGCGTTTATGAGCTGGGCAGAGAGGGTATGTAAGCGCTCACGGTCGATCTGAGACTGCTCTAGCATTTGGGCTTTTTGAATGGTTAGGGCCAGCAGGGCCGCAACTTCACTGGCGATCTCCTCGTGCTCTGGGGTAAAAGCGGGGGTGTGGGTGTCGGCCAGCTTGAGTTCGCCAATTAGCCTGTCTTCAATAAAGAGGGGCACCACCATGCAGCAGCGAATGCCTGAGGCCAGCAGCTGCTGCATCAGTGGAGAGGGGTGCTCTAGGGTAGCAATATCTTCAACGTGATGGGTGGAGCCGTGGGCAAGCAGATCTTGGATGGAACAGGTTTCTAGGGGTAGGTAGGTGCCCTCTGGATACAGTTGTTCGCTATCGGCATCTCCAGTCACGACTTCTGCTCGGCCGCGAGCAAAGTCAAACAGGGCAATGGCTGCCCATTGGCAGGGCACAAGCCGCCGCAGGTGCAGTAGGGCTACCTGGGCCGTTTCTCTTGAGGACTGTTGGGCCAAAATTGCCCGGCTAATGCGGTTAATCCCGTCTACTCGCTGGGCGTAGCGCTGCTGAGCCAGTTCCGCTTGGGTACGCTCGGTGATTTCCTGCTCTAGTTTCCCATTGGTGGCGGCTAGGGTGGGCAGTGCGATCGCATGGGGTAACAGCGTAATCAGCTCAAAGGCCACATACAGAGAAATCAGGGCAGTGATGGCCTTAAGGACGCCTGACAGCCAGTAGGTAGGGTGCCAGAGGGTCCAGACCTCCATCAGGTGAGTTGTGCCACAGGCGGTAATAAAGGCCCCAAACAGCAGCAGCAGCCCGCTGAAGGGGGCTTCCCGGCGCTTTCTGACAACGTAAACCAGGGCCACAGGGATGGAAAAATAGGCTAGAGCAATCAGGGCATCTGAGAGAACGTGGAGCCAGACTAGGCCCGGCTGCCAGAGATAGCAGTGCCCGTGGGGAATAAAGGACCTTGATGCAAAAAGGGTTTTTAGCAGGTCCAGCATGGCTTGATTGGGCTTCTAGGTGCTTTTGATCAGGCGCTTTCTGCCTGCTAGCATAGGCAATTTCTCCGCACGCGGCGTCTGTATTAGGGCGGGTTATGGCGAAAAAGAGAAAGGAGTGACCTCTAACTTGCAATTTTCCTGGTCGTTGAGGGTGCGTTTGATGTCGTTTAGCTCTCGAAATCCTTCGGCGGCACTGGCAGCGAGGCTGTCTTGCTGGCGGGTGGCAAAGGTGCGAAGACACCGATTGTTACTTTGAGCCAGCAGCGTCAGGCTGTTTTGGGCAGTATTGATGTCCCAGACCTCAGCAGCTCTTTGGAAGGCATCCCACTGGTCTTTTTCCTCTGCGGTAATGGCCAGGCGAGTCTCGGTGTCTTCCAGGATGTGATATGCGATCGCAAAGCTTCCGGCCAAAATTCCAGCGATGCCCAGGGCCACCGCGAGCCCGGTCACGGCAGGAGGCAGTTTGAGACGGCGGCGAGGGGGCTCGGGGTTCTTAGAGAGCGCCTCTAGTCGGTTGTAGTAATCCAGGAAGGCATCCATCTGGTCAATAAACCAGATCTCAACGCCCGAGGTCTTGAGGCGGTCGGCAACAGCATCAAAGTCGGTACCCTCAGACTCAGGGGTAAGTCCGGCAATGACGGGCTGCTGCTCCGGAAAATGCTGCTCGTAGGTGCGCAGCTGTCCGGCAGCGGCAAACAGGGCCGCCCGAGACAGGTAGCGCTTGCACTCGATTGCGTATTTTTGGGTCAGGATGTCGATGGCTCCCCCATCAGGGCACTTGACCTCCCGATAGACGTTATGGCCGTGTTCTTCCAGCCATTGCGCTAAAAATGCCTGCAGCTCATCTTCATTGGCAAAGTCCATAGGAACTCAATGCAGTCGGTGCGACCGGTTCGACGATTTTGAATAGCCTATATTGTGCCACCTCAAACCGCAGTCTCGAGAAAGCTCAGCAACTTAACTTTGGCTTCTGGAAAATTCTGATACCGTTTGGCCGTTGCCTGGAGCTTTTGCAGCTGACTCAGAGCCAGACCGCAGGGCATACCGTACTTAGCCTGCACCCGGTCGCTGGCAATTTGCAGGGCTTCGGTGGAGCGCTGGACGAAGTCCTCTAGCGCGTAGCTCTGTTGGGGGGTGAAGTAGTCTTTGACCACCAGCGAAGGGGAATAGCAGGTCTCTTGAGCGCCGTCGGGCCATTCAATGCGGAAGCGGATTTCAGGCATGGGGTGTGGGGTGGATGGGTAGGGGGTGGGTTTAGATCCCCGGGTTCTTCTGGGGGAACCTTAAAGATCTACGCTCTAGCAAAGAACCCGGGGATCTTCGCAGGAGCAGTGCAGCAGGGAGCGGTAGGCGGTTAAGTGGTGCTGGGCGGAGCGGGGCCAGGTAAAACGATCGCAAATTCCCCGGCTGTTTTCAACCAGGCGCTGTTGCTCGCTGGGCTGGGCGATTTGCAGGAGGGCGGTTGCGATCGCAT
>JACVRP010000180.1 GCA_014534385.1 Cyanobacteria bacterium Co-bin13 | reverse complement strand
GTCTCTGGGGGCGCTTGGCAGTGCGCTATTGCTGGTAGCGGCCTATGCGGTGACGCCCCAGCTGTTTCGTTGGGCCATCGATCAGGGGATTGCCCAGCAAAACCTACAGATAGTGCTCTATGCTGCGCTGGGCCTGGTGTTGGCAGCCGTGGCTCGGGGGCTGTTTAACTTTGGCCAGAGCTTTTGTGCGGAGGCGCTGTCTCAGAGTGTGGTCTACGACCTGCGCAACAAGATCTTCAGCAAAATTCAAACGCTCAGCTTCAGCTACCACGACCAGTCGCAGACTTCTCAGCTGCTGACTCGCGTTACCAGCGACATTGAGCAAATTCGCACCTTTCTCAGCACCAACCTGATTCAGGTGATCAGCGGTGTGGTCACCCTGATCAGCATTGCGGTGATTTTGCTGGTGATGAACTGGGAACTGGCGCTGATTACCCTGACGGTGGTGCCGATGTCTGCCTGGCTGATGGCCCGGTTTCTGCGGCTCAACAACGCCCTGTTTCGGCAGGTGCAGGAGCAGCTTAGCGATCTCAATGCGGTCTTGCAGGAAAACCTGTTGGGGGTGCGGGCGGTCAAGGCATTTGTGCGGGAGACGGCAGAAACGCGGCGCTACACCCGGCTCAATGACACTCTGGTGGAGTCCAACCTGAAAACGGTGCGGGCCATTCGCAACACCTTTCCCTTTATCTTTTTGCTAAGCAACCTGGTCACGGTGGTGGTGATTGGCTATGGGGGGGCCTCTGTCATTGGCGGGCGGTTCTCGATTGGCGAACTGGTGGCGTTTAACTCGTATCTGCTGCTGATTTTGCAGCCGATCCTGCTGATTGGCTTTGCGGCCCCTGCGATCGCACAGGCAGCAGCTTCAGCGGAGCGGGTGTATGAGGTGGTCGATGCCGCCATTGAAATTCGCAATCGGCCTGAAGCCGTTCCCTTTGAAACCTGCGGGGGTCGCATTACCTTCGAGCACGTTTCCTTTCGCTATCCGGGAGCGGCCACTCCGGCGCTGGTAGAAGTGTCGTTTGAAACCCGGCCCAACGAGCTGATTGCCATTCTCGGCATGACTGGCTCTGGCAAGAGCACCATCACCAACCTGATTCCCCGCTTCTACGACGTCACCGCTGGAGCCGTGCGGATCGATGGGCGCGACGTGCGCGACTTTACCCTGGAGTCGCTGCGATCGCGCATTGGCACCGTCTTTCAAGAAACCACTCTGTTTTCGGGCACCATTCGCAGCAACATTGCCTACGCCAAACCCGAAGCCACCCTAGAAGAGGTGATCGAAGTGGCTAAGGCCGCGCAGATCCACGACTTTGTCATGGATCTGCCGGAGGGCTATGAGACGATTGTGGGCGAGCGGGGGGTGGGCCTGTCGGGTGGGCAAAAGCAGCGGGTTGCGATCGCGCGCACCCTGCTAACCGACTACAGCATTCTCATCCTCGACGACAGCACCTCAGCGGTGGATGCCCAAACGGCCTCGCAAATTCAGGCAGCCCTAGACGATCTAATGCGCCGCCGCACCTGCACCTCCTTTGTGGTTGCCCAGCGCATCAGCACCGTGCGCAACGCGGATCGAATTTTGCTGATGGAGAAGGGGCGACTGATGGCCCAGGGCAGCCATGAAGAGTTGATGCGGACCAGCCCTCTGTACGGAGTGATCCTGGAGTCGCAGGTGAATCGCCCTGCCATGGCGGCAGCAGCGGGATAGGCCCCTACCGGCTTTTCCTCCTTGTTGCCCCAGATGAAAAGTTGACAAACTATCCTGAATTGTCTGGGTCAGGGCTGCAAACTTACCTGGGTTCCTCCAGGCCAACTGCTTTGGCCGATTGAAGTCGTCATTACGCTAGCTCACCACCCAGCATTTACAACAATGACGATCAAAGCCATCAGGGCCGGTTCCAAGTCTCGGAAGCGGCAACTCTCAGCGACTTATACGCAAGCTCAAGTCGATTTGCTGATTCAAAGCCGAATGCAGTCCTACCGGCAGGTCGCTCACGAACTGAGGCAACTCATTTTGGAGCTGTCTACTACCCGGCAGGCTGGGCGATTTTCAGAACACGTCGAGGTCAGAAAGGCAGCTCTGCTCAAAGTTCTGACCAAATCTGCAGATCTGGCGGATTTTTGACGTTACAGCAGCGCCCGGGTCATTGGCTACCCCAGTGGCCAATGGCCCGCTTCAGCCCCCTTCATCCTAAAACCGATAAGCCCCTGAATTTGCTCGGCCAAGCTCCGTAAACGGCTGTTGTTAACGTGTAGCAAACAATAGCGCTGTCCGCTTCATTCAGACAGTGCGCCTTTTAAGCAATCACGTCCCCCATGAAAAAATCATTGAAGCCTTACTTTCTTGCGGCTGCGATCGCAACCCTAGGAACCCTCGCTGGAGCCTCCTGTGCCCTGCAGGCAACGCCTCAGCCCTCGACTTCAGCGCCAGCTATCGTCAGCCAGCCTCCCACGGCCAACTCCTCGGCTCCGGCTGCCAACCCCGCTGCCCCAGCAGCCGGCCCTTCGGCTCCGGCTGCCAACCCCTCGGCTCCTGAGGTAGCCACGCCATCGGAGGGGCCAGCGGCTCAGGCCCCGGCCTCCCGTGAAGTGCTCTCCTGCATCACCACGATGGCCATTGTGGACGACCCCGACGCGCCCCTAAATGTACGCTCTAGCCCTGTCGTTGCCGAGGGCAACGTGGTAGATCAGTTTGAGAACGGCGTTTTCCTGACAGTCACCGGGGAGCAGTCAGGCTGGCTGCAAATTAGCGAACCGGTCGTCGGGTGGGTCGCCAAAAACCGAGTAGACAGCACCTGCAACCAAAAAGTAGAGCGTATCCGGTTTGCGGCAGGGTCAGACCGTATCGGCGTGGCTGACTACTTCGTTGGCACTGGCAGCCACCAGTATGTGCTAACGGCGCGGGCGGGCCAAACGATTACGCTGCAGGGCCAAAAGGGACCGCTGCCCGTGATCGCAGGCCCCAACGGACAGCCCCTAGCTAGCGCTGCCGGGTGGGAAAACAAGACTTCCTGGAGTGGTCAGCTGCCTACAACGGGCGACTATACGTTAACCCTTGACTCCAACTACAAAGGCTACGACTACGCCTTTTCGGTGCAGGTTCAATAGCCTTCCCTGGCCTCGTGTCCCCAGGGTCTGTCATCAAGCGAACTTCTAGGCACCCACCTTGGGCGACTCCGCCGTCAGGTGAGGCGGCGGAGCCACCGGGGAGCTTCCATGCGGAGCAGTGGAACGAGGGAACGACCCGGATTAGGAACTGGGATCTTACGCAGCCGCCGGTTGCTCTACTCGCCAGCCCAGGGCCTGCGCTCGCTGGCGTGCCTGCCGAGGCACATCCGTCGCCACAAACTGCTGGTGCAGCATTTGCACGCTCAGCAGGTGGTTGATCACGGCATCGAGCTGGGTGCGCTCTGACCCAGAGGTTTGGGGGGCGCTTTGCCTAGCGAGCACCTGCTGCACGGCTGCGTAATCTAGCAGGCCCGCCGCTTCGACGGCTGACTTAGACAGGTAGGCATCGGCGAGCGATCGCATTGCCGCCTGCTTCTGCGTATCGGTGTGGGAAGGGGGGGCCATAAAGGCAAACTTTTGTCGGTTGTAGAGCGCTTCGGGCAAAATGCCGCGCATCGCCTCGCGCAGCACGTACTTGTCGCGGCGACCCCGGAACCGCATCAGCGGCGGCAGGGTAACGGCAAACTCCACCAGGTGATGATCCAGAAAGGGCGGGCGCGCCTCCATTGAGTTGGCCATGTCTACCCGATCTCCGGCCCAGCCCAGCACCTGCGACTCAAACTGGGTTTTGATCCAGATGTACTGCACCTTGTCGAGGGCATGGCGACCTTCGATTTGGCTCGGGTCGAGGGCACTTGCGATCGCACTTCCCGGCGAATAGTCCTGCACCGCAGCCCGATGGTCCGGGTGCAGCAGCCCTGGCACCTGATTGCCCGTCGTTAGCCACGACTGCAAACAGCTGGGGGTAAAGCCGACGAGCTGGCTCAGGGCCGGATCGTCGAGCGGGGTTTCGGCCAGCAGGTTGCCCTGGAACAGGCGGTTGCTCTCCTGCAGCCAGGTCTCCAGGTCGGCCCGTTCCTCGGCGCTGGCGTCCTGCATGCCGTGGCGAATCATGTCCAGCCGCAGCTGCGGGTATCCGGCAAAGAGTTCGTCCGAGCCTTCCCCGGTCAGCACTACCCGGTAGCCGGCATTCTTAACGTGCTCGCTCAGCAGCAGCTTGGCAATGGTAAAGGTGTTGTAGATGCTGCGCTCGGTGTGCCAGACCGTGCGGGCAAAGTGGTCATAGAGCTCGCCGCCGCGAATGGTGACAATGTCCTGGTCGGCCCCGACTGCCGCCGCCATCTCCTGCGAAATTGCCGTTTCATCGTAGTCTTCATTGTCAAAGCCGACGGTAAAGGCTTTGACCGGGGCCTGCTGGCAGGCAGCGGCAATGCCCAAAATGGTGCAGGAGTCGATGCCGCCTGAGAGGTAGCAGGCCACCGGCACGTCAGCCTCTAGCTTGAGCTGAATGGCATCAATAAAGTGGCGGCGCAGTTCTTCGATATAAAATTCGTCGTCTTGGCGGGGCGGGCGCTCTTCCAGGTGCGGAAAGTTCAGATCCCAGTAGGTTTTAGTGCGGATCTGCAGGTCTCCATCCCGCCGCTCGACGATCACCATCTGCCCCGGCTGCACCGCATGCACCCCGGCAAAGGCGCTGGTCCCCGGCACCATCAGCTGCATGAGCTGGTGATACAGCCCTTCTGAGGCAATCCGTCGCTGCACGGCTGGATGGGCAAACAGCACCTTGATCTCAGAGCCAAAGACCAAACCCTCGGGCGTCAACGTCCAGTACAGGGGCTTGATGCCGAAGCGATCGCGCACCAGGGTCAGCCGGTCCTCCGCGCGTTCATACACGGCAAAGCCAAACTCGCCCCGCAGGTGGCTCATCGCCCCTTCTAGGCCAAACCGTTCGCACAGGTGCAGCAGCAGCTCGGTGTCGCTCTTGGTGGCAAAGCGATAGCCCCGCGAAGTGAGGTCGGCGCGAATCCGCTTGTAGTCGTAAAACTCACCGTTGTGGGCGATCATCACCTGCTGGTTGGCCGACATAAACGGCTGGCGGCCCCGCTCTGGGTTCAGGTCAATAATGGCCAGGCGAGCATGGGCAAAGCCAACGCCGCGATCGTTCATCGCTTTCCAGCCACAGCCGTCTGGGCCCCGATGGTCTTGAATGGCGGCCATCGCCACCAGAGTCTCTGGGTCTACCGGACGAGAGAGGTCACGGTGGAAGACGCCGCCAATGCCGCACATACAAAAACCTCACTGCTTGAACAGTTTTTTCCGTAGAAATCACCTATGGTCAAAAACGATCTTTAGGTAATTAGAAGGTTAAGGAGGAATAAAAAACATTAACTTAAGCATTCGTGCGAGCAAACTTAGCGGTTTTCAGCATTGTTTAGGCGGGCTGTCGCTTGCCTCTGTTAGCAGTCAGCAGAGGAACCCAACGCGAGGTAGAATTGCTGGTTTTTTTGCCGAAGCTCAACTCAATCTGCAGTTTGGGTTTATTAGACCAGCAGCGTTTTTTCGGATGGGTTTCAGATGCTTTAACCTTTCCCGGCTCCCGTTACTGATGCCATAAACACAAACTGCCAAACTGATTCTTAAAAAACGTTCAGTTTGTAGAAGAATAGTTAAGTTCGCTTCTTAAGTTCACCCTTCAAAGTTCACCTCACCCTACACACACCGCAGCCAACTATGACCTTCTCAATCGTGGCCTGGGACGCAGAAACCCAAATGACTGGGGTGGCCGTAGCAACGAAACATCTCGCCGTTGGGGCAATGGTGCCTCACGTTAAATCTGGCGTGGGTGCGATCGCAACCCAGGGCCAAACCAACCCACTGCTGGGCATTCACGGTCTGCAGATTCTAGAACATCGCCAGTCTCATCCCCTCACCCCCGAGGCTGTATCGGTCAACGACGTCATCCAGCTATTGATGAAAAATGACCCGGATCGTCACCAGCGCCAGGTGCACCTGGTCGATCACACCGGCAAAACCGCCGCCTGGACCGGAGCAGATTGCGTGGGCTGGGCCGGACATTTAACGTTTCAAGGCTTTTCGGTAGCGGGCAATATGCTGGCCGGAGAGCCGGTATTGACGGCTATGGCTGAGGCCTTTCAGGTTCAGGCGGGTAGGGAATTTTGCGATCGCTTAATCTGCGCTCTAGAAGCGGGAGAAGCCGCTGGCGGCGACAAGCGCGGTCGCCAGTCGGCCTCGCTCTACGTTATGCACCAAGATATTTACCCTCACCTCGACCTGCGCGTCGATCACCACCCCGACTCGATTGCCCAGCTGCGCTTTCTCTACGAAGAGTCGCGCAAAGACTACTACCGCTCCTTCCGCCAAACCATGCCGCCCCAGTGCCGCTACACTCACAAAATTATGGCTAGCCAATTGAGCAGCCAGCTCACCCATCATTTGGCTGACCTACGTCAGGGGCAAAAGGTAGCCACGGTCGAGACGCTGCCTGCTCAGGCCTGCTAAAGCGGGTGATGAGGTGGCGGTGAGGTGGATGCTTTTGTAAAAAACGGGTGGCTCTGCTGCTATCTACTGAAAATCTCACAGGTGAAATGCCACAGGTCAAAAAATGCTAAGCCCCATTAGCTGCCGCACTTAGGGGTACAACGCTTCCTGCAATTACTTTCCAGTCGTTCTGAAATTGCTTCCAAACCCTCAGGTAGCGAAACTTGCCGTCAATTTCCTGCCCTAAATAATTCCCCTTGATCTCTACCGTAATGGCAACAACAACGTCGTCTCCAACCACGTTGATCATTTCGTCGCTAGATTCCAGCGTGTGCAGATTAATATTCCCCGAGCGGTAATTACTCAGATCCATCGCTTTGGTTGCGGTTTGGCCATTCGGGCCGTTGAATAGGAGATCATCGTGAAGCAATCTATCGAGAAGCTCCACGTTGCTAGTTCTCATGGCTTCTAGCAGATTCCTTTCGCTGGCAATAACTTCGGCTTTGCAGGGGGCGTCCATAGGGCTCGTTGCTAAGTGAGGATGAGTTTATGCTACAGGGTAGTGAGTCAGCACTTTTAACTGAAATTAGAAGCGGGTGAGGATGTGAAATGAGTAGCCCAGCGTTCAAGTCAGCTGTTCCCATTCTGGCTTCGCTAGATATCACCAAAACTATTCAGTTCTACTGCTCGGTACTGGGGTTTACCAAAATCTATGAGGAGTCGGGAGTCTACGGTATTGTCCAGCGAGACGTAGTCCAAGTTCACTTCTGGGCCTGCTCTAAGAAGCACATTGCCGAAAACACAGCCTGCCGCATCAATGCCCAGGGAATTGATGCTCTTTACAGTGAATACCGGCATAAAGGCGTCATTCATCCCAATGCACCCCTGCAGGAGAAGCCGTGGGGCAACCGCGAGTTTGCTATTTTAGATGAGGACGGCAACCTGATTACGTTCTTCGAGGCAACTCAACGTAATTAGGGGTACATCGCATTCGGCAGAGAGAGCTT
>JACVRP010000444.1 GCA_014534385.1 Cyanobacteria bacterium Co-bin13 | reverse complement strand
TTTGTTTAACGTAAGTACCGAAACTGGCAAGGGCTTCCTCAGGCAGGACCATCTTGCTTTGAAACGCGGTAGGAACCAGGCCAGGACTAACAGAATTAACTCGAATCTGACGGGAGGATAGCTCAGCCGCTAGAGAACGAGCGAAGGACCGGACAGCGGCTTTGGTCGCGAAGTAAACGCTGGCCATCGCCATTCCCTTTTTATGCACGGCAGAAGCGTTGAGAATAACGCTTGCGCCGCTGTTAAGCAGGCCCGCCAGCTTTTGAACCGTAAAGAAAACCCCTTTGACATTGATGTCGAACTGAGCATCGTAAAACGCTTCATCAGTTGCCTCTAAAGGCCCAAATAATCCAATTCCAGCATTGGCAAAGAGGATGTCCAGTCCGCCAAACTCCGTTTTCACCCGCTCTGCTAGCTGGTCTAGATCTCCAGGTGATCGGACATCTGCCTGCACTGGGATCGCCTTATCTCCCAGCTCAAGCGCTGCAGCTTGAAGGCGTTCGGGGTTTTGGCCAGTAATGATCACGCTGGCCCCCTCTTCGATAAACTGGCGGGCAGCTTCAAAGCCAATTCCCGTCGTACCGCCTGTGATGACGGCAGTTTTATGCTGCAGACGTGCCATGTTAGAACCTCTTAAATTAGATGAACTGAAACTTAGACCGATCGGTTTAACTTAAGGCAAAAAAAATTAGCCTTGATCGAACAGAGTTAGGGTGCCATCTACGACACCTTTTAAGACGGCCTCGCTATCCAGTACTCGGCCAACGAGAGCCATCCCTTGAGTAGTGCAGAGCAGCAGACGAGCCAGATCTCGGGCATTGGCTGTTGGGCTCAGTTCACCTGCCGTTTGTGCTCGGCTCAAGGTGGTGTAAAAAGCGTCTTCTACCTGCTGGAGATAGTGACGCAGTAAGGCCGCAACCTCCTCATCGCTAGTGTCAAAGTCTGCCATGCTGGTCCCAAATAGACAGCCTTTGCTGCAGGGTAGAGCGTGCGATCGCTGCAGGTTTCGCAGAACTCGCTGCAGATTTTGCAGGGGCGAACCTGGGGCTACCAGTGCGGCTCTCATAGCGTAAGACTCCGTTTTGGCATAGTGCTCCAGGGCTTTAAGAAACAAGGATCGCTTGTTGCCAAATGTGTCATAGAGACTCTTTTTTCCAATGCCCATATGCTCTAGCAGTTCGCTGAGGCTAGCAGCCTCATACCCCCGTGCCCAGAACACTTCCATTGCCCGAGAAAGGGCAACTTCAGGATCGAACTTCTTTTCAGGTCCTCGGCTCATGGACTCAATCTATCAAACCTGAACCGTTCGGTCAATGTTTTGCTTTGAGTGGGCTCAAGGCATCTGCGATCGCCTCGCCTGCAGCGCCAGCACAATTTCCTGATGCTTCTGGCGGCTGATTGGGTAGCGATAAGCAAACCATAGGCTGCCTGCCACTAGCAGGGCGGGCAGCGGGCCGATCAGCAGGCGCACGGCCCAAAGTGCGGCAACGGGTTGATCGCCAGCGCTGGCCGTCAGGCCAGTCCACTCTAGAACCTGGCTGGAGAGAAAGAGTGCGATCGCAAGCCCCAGCTTCTGCAAAAACACCACTGCACTAAAATAGACCCCTTCCCGCCGCTGCCCCGTGTGTAGTTCATCCAGGTCAATCACGTCGGGCAGCATGGCAAAGGGCACCAGATACAGCGTCGCTAGCCCCAGACCTACCCCTGCCGCCAGCCCATACATCCAGCCGATCTGGCCGGGCTGCACGCTCACCAACCCCAGCAGGGAAAAAACGCTGATCGGCGCTCCCATCAGGAAAATCGTTCGCTTCTCGGTGTGCTGTCCCAGCCAGTTCCAGCCGACTATCGAAACCATTGCGGTGCCCTGAACCGTCAGCGCCATCTGAGCAAAATGAGTCTCCGGCAGCTTCATCCAGGCCGCCACAAAGTAGGGCAGCATCGCCGCCGTCACCTGAATGCCCATCCAGGCAAACAGGTACAGCCCCAGCACCTGCCGAAAGGCCGCGTTTTGCCAGAGGCTGCGGAGCTGGCTGCCCAGGGAAAGGCTTGACGTCGTTGTGCGCTCTCGCCGTTGGGCCTCCATCTGCCAGTAGCGGCGGTAGGTGCCCAGCACGCAAAGTGCGATCGCGCCCAGGGCAATTCCTCCAGAAATCAATCCTAGTAAGAAATACTGCTGCCTTGGCTGAGCCACTTGAGCAAAGATCACCTGGGCCAGCACCAGCCCCAACAGACTGCCGCCAATGCTAAAAGCTGACTTGAAGCCAATCAGGCTAGTGCGCTCATCGTAGTCATTGCTCAGCTCTGCCGCCAGAGCCGTGTAGGGCAGCTGCACAGCCGTAAAGGCAACGTAGATCACCAGAGACAGCAGCGCATAGTAAGTGAACAGGCCACTCTGGCTGCTAAGCGGAGGCACCCACCACAGCAGCCCGCAGCACAGCGCCAGGGGAACCGCGCCATAGACCATCCAGGGGTAGCGGCGACCGAGGGGGGAGGTGGTGCGATCGCTCAGCCAGCCAATCGCCGGATCGTTAATCGCATCCCAGACCCGACCCAGCAGCAAAACGCCTCCCGCCAGCGCCGGGCTCAGGCCCACAACCGTGGTCAAAAAATACAGCAGAAAAAAGGCCGCCAGGCCGACTGGCACAGCCCCCGCGAGTTCACCAACGCCATAGGCTAATCTAGCTGACAGAGACAGCCGGGGCGATGCCATACCAAACTTAAGCGCTTGCTATTTTGGACTCTTTATTTTGGGAGAACTATGCGGATGAAAGGACTTGAACCTTCACTCCCGAAAGAACTAGAACCTAAATCTAGCGCGTCTACCAATTCCGCCACATCCGCATCAGGCAATTATTGTAGCAATAAACTGCGCCAAGAGTACTGCGGAACCCGCATTTTTAATGCTTAGGGGCCAGCCCGTCTCCCGCCAATGAAAACTGCAGAGTAGACTTCAAGCCAAGGCTGAGAAGAACTATCATTAAGAAAGGTGTAAAACTGTTGGCGGGGAGATCGGCAATCTTTCTGGTGGCCCAATTTGTAGGGCAGCAGAGCCCAACAGAAGGCAGCTCAGAGGTTCGGTGTGGTTCGCCTGACTCACTAATAAAAGGCTCTGGCAGCAAGATTTAGCCAGGGTTTTGTCCCTGATGGACAAAATGAGGGAAGATCAGACCGAATTATTAGGATCGGCTCTAGCATTCGGAAGCGCAAGGAGACACCTCTGGAATGGGTAAAGTAGTTGGCATCGACCTGGGCACCACCAATTCAGTTGTTTCAGTCATGGAA
>JACVRP010000443.1 GCA_014534385.1 Cyanobacteria bacterium Co-bin13 | reverse complement strand
GATCTACACCACGCCGCTGTTTTATCTCTGGAATATTCCGGCTAACAGCTTCCCCTGGGCCTTTTTTGCGATCGCAGGCTTCCTGCTGACCTGGCGCACCCCTGGCCTCAGCCGCAAGTCGCTCTGGCTAGGTTATCCGCTGCTGCTGCTGATCTTGCTAACGGTGTTTAGAACCCGCACCTGGTATTACCCACTGCAGCTCCATCCGTTTATGGCCCTGCTGTCGGCGCTTGCCCTCAATAGCCTGACCCAACGCTACCTCTCAGATCGCCCCTACCGACGGCGGTTGGCAACGCTGCTAAGCTGGCTGGTAGGCATTGTGGCGATTCTGCTGCTGTCGGCTGGGCTGACTGTACTAGTGGCCCCGGTGCCGGAGCTAGTGCCGCTGCGAACCTACGGTTGGATTGGTCTAGCAGCTGGACTGGGCTGGCTAGTGCCCTTTGGAGTGATGCTGCGCGATCGCAGCCAGCCCTGGATTAGCTCCCAAGGTGAGCTGTGGCGGTTGGGCTGGCTGCTGGGGCCATGGCTGGCGATTGCCATGCTGTTTCTCACCGGGCTCTGGGGCAACTACGCCCCCGACATCAAAACGGCTGTTGAGTCGCCGCCGCTGCAGCCAGTTTTGGCCCAGCAAACGGTTCACTTTGTTCGCCCCGACGCTAGTGCTGAATGGGTACTGCTGACCGCCTACACTCCCAACCTGGGAGACAACCTAGACGCCCTCAGCGCCTTGGCACCGGGAGACTATGCCTGGGTGCAGGCCGATCAAGAGCCACCCCCCGCCGCCCAGTACCAGATCATTGGTCAGATCAGGAATTGGCAGCTGGTTCAGGCCCAAAACTCAATTGACTCAGCCCCCGTTCCCGCAGAACCGCCAGACCCAGAACCGCCAGACCTAGAAACACTAGACCCAGACAATATCTCAGGTAGGGCATCTCTAGCAGCGTAAACCTCTTCTTTGTGATGCCGCCTGTCCCGCCCCTGGCAGGGTGTTCTATTTACTCTCCTTCAGTCAGGCTTTTACCAGCACGGGCGAGTGCGATCGCAGCCTGATTGGGAGGAAAAACAATGGCTTTGGTTCTAGAGCAAATCAACGTTGAAGGACTGGCCCAGCTGTCGTACATCGTGGGAGACGATAAGGCTGGAGTAGCGGCCGTGATTGATCCGCGTCGGGATGTCGATATCTATCTACAGCGGGCTAGAGAACTGGGCATCAGGCTAATAGCCAGCGTAGAAACGCACATCCACGCTGATTTTGTCTCCGGTGCCCACGAACTCAAAGCCCGCACCGGGATTCCCATCTACGGCGGCAAAACAGGTGACTACCAGTTTGATTTGCATTCGTTGGAAGCAGGGGAGGCCCTCAAGCTTGGCAGCGTCACCCTCCGCGCCCTGCCCACGCCGGGACACACGCCCGAACACGTTTCCCTGCTGATCTACGACTCGAAACAGGGCAAAGAGCCGTTCGCACTGTTTACCGGCGATACGTTATTTAACCTTGATGTCGGTCGCCCTGACCTGTTGGGAGGCGGCACCGAACAGCGGCTAGCGGCCCAGCTTTACCACACGCTGTTTGACAAGCTGCTGCCCCTGGGCGATCGCATTGAGATCTACCCCTGCCACGGGGCAGGGTCTTCCTGCGGCAAATCCATTGGCGATCGCAGACAGAGCACAATAGGCAACGAGCGAATTTTCAACCCCGCCTTTCAAGAGCGCTCTGAAGCTGGATTTGTTGACTGGGTGCTGAGCGAGATGCCAGAACCTCCCCGCCATTACGCCCGGCTCAAGCAAGTCAACGCCAAAGGAGCCCCCATCGTAGGCTGTCTTCCCACGCTGCAGCCGCTGACGCCCAGCGAATTTCAGCAGCAGATGCAGAGCAACGCTGTTGTCATCGATGCCCGATCGATTCTGGCCTTTGGCGGGGGGCACATTCCGGGCGCAATCAATATCGCTCTGCGGCCAGAGTTTCCTAGCTGGGTTGGCTGGATGATCGACCCAGCGCAGTCAGTGCTGGTCGTGGTGGAGAGCGAGCGAGACGTAAAGCTGGTTACAGAGCAGCTTTTTCGCCTTGGCTACGACAACCTGGCAGGCTACCTGCACGACGGCATGACCAGCTGGCAGAATGCCGGATTGCCTCTACAACACTTAGGCCAGTGGACTGTCCATGACCTCAATCAGCACAGGGAGCACCCCAGCGTCACCGTGCTAGACGTGCGCGGCGACGATGAATATCAAAAGGGCTTTGTCCCAGGAGCTCAGCACATCTTTGTAGCCCATTTAGAGCAGCATCTAGACCAGCTCGATCGCAGCCAAACAATTGCGACCTACTGCGGCAGCGGCTACCGAGCTGCGATCGCAGCCAGCATTCTGCAAAAGCACGGGTTTGAGCAAGTAGTGAATGTCCCCGGCTCCTGGATTGCCTGGAAAAACGCAGACCTGCCGATTGAAAAACCCTAATAAGAGAAAGCAAAGTCGAAACACATATAATGTCGCAAAGGCAAGGTGAGTTAATTTTAATTCAACCTTTAACCAGGCCAGCTAATCTATTCTTAAGCGGTAAAGCCTGCAGAGACCCTTTTCCTCACGTCCGTTCTGCCGGCTCAAAACCGCCTGCATCCAGCCCTACTACTGCACCCTCATGACCAAGGCACTCATTACACCCGAGCAACTGCTGCAACAGCTCAACTGGCGCTACGCCACCAAGAAATTCGACCCCACCCAGCAAATTCCCGACGACGTCTGGAACGCGCTAGAGCAAAGCCTGATACTGTCGCCCTCATCCTTTGGTCTGCAGCCCTGGAAATTTTTTGTCGTCAAAGACCCCGACATCCGCAAGCAGCTCCTAGAGCATTCCTGGGGTCAGCCCCAGGTAACCGATGCCTCGCATCTAGTCGTGTTTGCCATTAAAAAAGACGTCGATGCCAGCTATGTTGATCGCTACATGGAGCGTACAGCAGAGGTGCGTCAAACCTCCCTGGAAAGCCTACAGGGCTTCTCCAACGTGATTAAGGGCTTCATGGAAAAGCCGCCCTACCCGCTTGACCTCAATGCCTGGTCTACCCGGCAAGCCTACATTGCAATGGGCGTGTATATGACCAGCGCCGCCCTGCTAGGCATCGACACCTGCCCGATGGAAGGCATTGTGCCTGCTAAGTACGATGAGGTGCTGGGCTTGGCCGAGCAGGGCTATGCCACGGTGGCAGCTTGCCCTGCGGGTTACCGGGCTGAGGGTGACAAGCACGCCTCCTTAGCCAAGGTACGTTTTAAGACCGAAGACATCATTCAGCACATCT
>JACVRP010000029.1 GCA_014534385.1 Cyanobacteria bacterium Co-bin13 | reverse complement strand
CGATGTGGAGAATTTTGCGTAGCTCAGCCATGCCAGGGTCTATCCCTAGAAGGACGGTTATACACCCTAAGGCCAGGGGGCTTTCCAGACCCCCAATCCCACCCGCCTCTTCCACCATTTAAGTATGGATACTTTAGGCGCGCTTGAGTACCGATCAAGCTGAAGGAGGACAAAATGGTGGAGTCACCCTGGTCACCGATGGGGTCTTTAGGGCCCAACTATCAACACATGGCAGCGCTCTGGTCAGCGCTAGCTCCCTTGGATGGCTTTGCTAGTCAGGCTGTTCCGTCTCTAGAACTGCGGGAAACCGAGGATAGCCTCATGGTCACTGCTTCCTTGCCGGGCCAAGATCTTAGAGATGTGCAGGTGCAGGCTACACCCTATAGCCTGACGCTAACCGGGCAGCAGCAGCGCAGCTATCAAGACCGCTACGGCTACAGCACCGGCTATGGGCAGTTTCAGCACACCATTCCCCTACCCGTTGCGGTCCAGGACCAGCTGGTGCAGGTCGCTTTCCAGGGAGAGACCCTGCTTGTGACGTTGCCCAAAGCCCGACGACAGGCGTTTTGGCGCAACCCCATTCAACGGCAGGCAGCGCTAGACGACTGGACGCTGGGCGACGCTGTGAAGCAGCAGGGCCAACGGCTGGGCCGGAGCTGGCGGCAGTTTAAGCAGTGGCTGGGCCACCAGCTACACCGGCTAGGCGATCGGCTTTTGCAAGATTAAGCAGCTAAATCTAAAGGCTCGCTAAGAAAATGCAACGGTTACACCCTTGTGAGTGACACTAAAAATCTACTGTTGCGAAAAACTAACTTCACATGAGCGAGTTCTTTGATTTCCTTAAACATAAGTACGCCTTTGTTGCCGTGGGCGAGTTCAAGCCAGGCTGTTTTGGCGAAGCCCGTCAGCTTTACGAAAAAGCCGTCTCTACCTACAGCAAGGGGTTCAAGGGGGCCTACCTGCTGCAAGAGCCCGGTACGGAAAAGGGCATTGCCGTCATCCTCTGGGACAACATTGAGGACATGGACGAGCACAAGAATGAGATCTACAACCAAACGCTGTCTAAAATCGCTCACCTCTATGCCGCACCGCCTGTCACCTCGTTCTATGAGGTCTGCAGCGAAATTGGCCTGCCGGGTGAAATTAAGTCGGCTGGGGCAGTTGGTAGCTGAGACGGCGGCCGCTAAACTCTGACTTGCTTCTCTGCAGCTGCCGCTTCTGACTGTTTGATAGACAACCCTTTAGAATCTTAAAGAGCAGATTTGTCAGTACAGTGCTTAGAAGTTATGGCGAAACATACCCAGGCCCACCTGTCCCGCACGTTGCCCAAGAGTCAGTCAGAGTTTATCAAGCTGCGCACCCGGAACCAGATGGAGTACTACATGGGGGCAAAGCTGATTGAGGTGGGCGTTAACCCTAAATCGGCAATTTACCGCTGGGCTACCGAAGACAAGGGCAGCAATGAAGTCTGGACCTACAGCGCCTACTGGGGCGATTCTCGTGAAAAAATCGAAGCAGAAGAATCGCTGTCTTAATCAGGCTTAGCCAGAAAGCCTAGACCCAGACCCATCGGTCAAAGGTCGCGCCTAAGTAGGCTTTGTGATCTCCTCTGCCACGTTTTCTGTGGCAGAGGCTGTACTCGTTCTCCTCATAGTAAGGACGAATCTTGAAGGGCGCAGGGGTCCACGCCCTACCAGAGATTATCTGTCGCCCGACTTGAGAGCCGGTCAACCTGATGTCCCCGCGTCTCCCCCTCTCCCTAACGGGACAGCGCCACCATGAAAAAGCCATCCATATTGTGCCGATGCGGCCAGACCTGCACCCAGCCCTGCTCTGTAACCCAGGGCGCAACAGGAGAGTCGGCAGGCGGCATTTGAATGTGCCAGTCGGGGTGCTGCTGTAAAAACTGCTGCACCACGCCCTCGTTTTCCTCAGGATTGAGGGTGCAGGTGGCGTATACCACTGTGGCTTCGGGTTTGGCCCAACGGGCTGCTTCCTCTAGCAGCGCTTGCTGCAGCGCCACCAGCTCATGGGCTGTTTCAGGGCTTTGCCGCCAGCGGGCGTCGGCGTGGCGGTGTAGAGTGCCCAACCCAGAGCAGGGGGCGTCGATCAGCACGCGGTCGGCCTGACCATGAAACTTGGGAAGGTTGCGGCTGTCGCCTGTGTAGGTTTTTAGGCTTTTGAGCTGTAGGCGGGTGCTGTTGATCTTGATTTTTTTCAGGCGGGAGGTGGTGCGATCGCAGGCCCACACCGTTCCCTGATCGCCCGTTAGTTCGGCTAGGTGGGTTGCCTTGCCGCCGGGGGCAGCGCAGGCATCGACAATCACATCGCCCGGCTGAGGATTGACCAGATAGGCCACCAGCTGAGCGCTGGCATCCTGCACGCTCCACCAACCCTCGGTGTAGCCAGGTAGCGCTGTGACCGATCCGGCTGGGTTGGTCAGGCGCAGCCCATCGGGCAGCGGGTCCAGCCGCTCTGTTTTGACTCCGGCAGTGACAAAGGCGGCTTCTACGTCTTCTAACGTAGCCTGGCAGCGGTTCACCCTTAGGTCGATGTGGGGCGACTGGTTAAACCAGCAGCAGAGGCTTTCAGCCTCTTCCAGGCCCAGCCGCTCAGCCCAGAGCCGGACAATCCAGTCGGGGTAGCTGTGCCGCACTGCCACGGCAGCCACGGCATCGGAGGGCAGCCAGAGCGGGTCTTGTGGGGCTCCAGAGTCTCCTTCCTGCAGCCGCAAATACTGCCGCAAAATGCCGTTGACGACGCCCGACAAACGATTCAGTTCACCGGCCTTTACCAGATCTACGCTGGTGTTGACTGCGGCTGAAGGCGGCACCGACTTTAGGTAGCGCAGCTGATACAGCCCCAAATGTAAAATTGCTCGGATCTCAGCTGGCTGCTGGTGGGCCTTTTTCTTGCCGAGCTGATCAATTAGCGTGTCCAGCGTGCGCTGCCGGCGTACACTGCCGTAGACCAGCTCAGTTGCAAAAGCCCGATCTAGATCGCTCAAAGGCACTTGGGCAAGGGATCGATGGAGCGCTACATCTGCATAAGCCCCCTTGTGCACCGCCAGCAATACCTCGTAGGCCAGTTGCCGGGCAGACGGTTTGGGTGGGGTGGGTAAAACCAACAAACCTCTCCTCAACGTTATCCAAAGACACAAAAAACTCGGGGGACAGCTTTGAGCAGTTTCCTCCCGAGTTAAAGAGCATATCGAAATTACTTATCGCTTCGAGCGCCGTCGGGGTTGCTCCTGGTCACGTTTACGACGGCGGCGGTCTCGCCACTCGGCAGCCGTCAGGTAGACGATGCCTCCGGTCACCACCACCATCAGCACCAGAGCAAGAATTGCCAGAATGCTATAGGCTTGTGCTTCTAATGGGGCTTCCATTGTTGTGCTGATCTCTTGCGCTCAGGATTAGAAGCCGTTGCGGCCCCAAACAACCATTGACAGGGAGAAGGTGAAAACCACCAGCACAGAAACCCAACCCAACGAAAGAATGTCCATATCTGTCAGCAATCAGTAGGTGTTAAACAGCTTTTTTCCATCATACGGTAAAGCCTCACGCATACGGAGCCGCTGCAGGCTAGAAAGTTGGGGCTGCGACCGTAGCTTCAATATAGGTTGCGATCGCACCCAAAAACTCCTGCTCCAGATAGGGTTTGGTGAAGTAGGCCGTCGCCCCTAGCTGCATCGCCAGCCAGCGGTGCTTGTCATTGCTGCGCGACGTTAGCATCACCGTGGGGATTTTGGTCAGGGCCGGGTTTTGGCGGCGCTGCGTGAGAAACTCAAAGCCGTTCATGTTGGGCATTTCAATGTCGCAAACCACCAGCTGCACCGAGGGGTTTTGCTCCAGCTGCTCCAGCGCTTCCTGCCCATCCCTGGCCTGCAAGATCCGGTACCCGGCCCGCTCCAAAGACAATGTGAGAATGCGGCGGGACGTTACCGCATCGTCTACCACCAAAACCGTATTCGAGCGACTGATGCGAATTACGGGCTGGTCTTGCGGCGGTGCCGTTTGCAGCACCCTCATCTCCGAATCATCGGGGGCGTAGGCAGTTGGGCGCTCGGCTAGCCTTCGGGCAACCAGCGTATCGAGAAAGGCCCGGCCATCAATCACCGGAATTAAGCTACCGTCTCCTAGAACGGTACAGCCGTAGGCATAGCTGGGCGGCGTTAACGCCGAACCAAAGGGTTTAATCACCGACTCCTGCTCAGTTACCAGCCGCTCAACCTGCAGAGCAAACGCCTGATCACCGCGCTTGAGAATCAGCATCGGCGCTTCCCAGTCAGCCGGGGAGGGCACCGCTGCCAGCACTTGACTAACCGGCATCTCCGGAATTAGGCAGGCATAGGACAGTAAATCAGCTAGGCGATAAGCCGGAATATCTTGCCCCTGCCACCGCAGCAGCTGCTGTTGCCCCTCCCAGCTCAGCTGCTCCGCCCGAGGGATCAGAATTTCTGTAATGTTGTCGCTTCGCAGGGCCACTGGGGTTGAGCCAACAAAGCACACCAGCAGGTTCACTACGCTCAGCGTCAGCGGTAGCGTCAGGGTAAAGGTGGTCCCCTGGCCCAGGGTTGACTGCAGGGCCACCGTTCCCTGCAGCAGCTCCAGCTGCTCCCGCACAACGTCGAGGCCGACACCTCGACCAGAGAGGTCGCTGACCTCTGGAGCCGTCGAAAAACCCGGTCGAAAGATAAATTCGCCCAGCTGGTCTGGGGCAGTAGCCGCCGCTGCTGCTGGCTCTAGCCAGCCTAGCTCCACAACCCGCTGCCGAATGCGCTCTAGATCAAGTCCCTGGCCGTCATCGCGCACCTCAATCACAATTCGGCGACCCTGATAGGAAGCCTGAATGCCGATTCGTCCGATCTCTGGTTTGCCCTGCTGCCGCCGCACCTCGGGGGCCTCTAAGCCGTGGTCAAAGCCATTTCTCAGCAAATGCAGCAGCGGGTCATAGAGCTTTTCCAGCACAGCCCGGTCTACCAGCAGATCGGTTCCCTGCAGCGTCAGTTCGGCAGGCTTGTGGTAGGTATTCGACAAGTCTCGCAAAATTCGGGGAAAGCGGTTGACCACTTCACCTAGGGGCACCATGCGGGCCCACATGACCTCCTCTTGAATCTGCGAGAGCATTTTGCGGTGCTGCCCCAGCAGCTGCTCAGACTGACGGTTAAACAGGGAAATGTCTTCTATGCCCTCCTCCAGCTGCAGCATCTCCTCCAGTAGGGTCTGAGTCTGGGTATAGAAACTGGTGTAGGAGTCCATCTCCAGCGAGTCAAAGCTGGCTTGGCGCAAAGCATCGACCGTCATTAGCAGGGGCTTACTGGTATGGCCATTGGCAGCTGGGGCAGTGCGCCGCTCAGGAGCTATCAGCATTTGGTCGGATAGAGACTGCAGCTGCTCCACAGTAGAGCGCATCCGCTCAAAGCGGCTAATCAGCTCCCGCAGCCCCAGGCGCAGCTGATCGTTCTGCAGCGCTAAACCGTTGCGGTTGATTGTTAACTCACCCAGGATGTTGTCCATGCGGGCCAGCCGCTCTGTGTCAACCCGCACAGTGAGGCTGGCCGCAGCCCGCCGCTGGGGCTGCGGTTTACTGTGAATGGGCACAGGGGCAGCCTGGGGAACAACAGCTAGATAGTCTGGCATTGGCTCCCTATCTGTATCTACCGATGGGGTCAGCGGAGCCATCTCAGCCTCGATCAATGGGGCTAGCTCGGGTTGCGGTGCGACCTCAGCCTTGCTTGCTGGGGGCAGTTCAGGTTCTGGCACTGCTGTTGGGGGCGCATCCTGGGAGAACGAGGCCGCAGAATCTGCTACCCACGGTTCTGCCTCCAGCCCAGAGAAGATCGCTTCAATGTCAGCCGCCTCAAATTCTGAAAAAATCAGCTCGGCAGCAGTTCCGGCAGTTTCAAGAGCAGGCTCCAGCGTCTCCTCCAGCGCCTCCAGGTTCAAGCCGGAAAACAGCTGGGTCGAACTAGCACCAGCTAGGGTTTCATTACCAGGAGCCTTTGGGGTAGCAACCCCTTCACCCTCAGGCGAGAGTAGAGCAGCGGCATCCGTGTAGTCGCCCAATAGAGCCGCTAGATCAATGGCCTCCACGGTCTCCAGACCATTGCCGACGGGTTCTGCTAGCGCTATCAGCGCCTCAGAAGGACAGCCTCCCTCGCCTGCCTTGCCCGCCAAAACGTCCTCCCGACCGGCGCGAAAGTCCCCCCAAGCCAGAGCCGCAATTTCTAGCACTTGGCTGGGGTTCTGCTCTAGCGCCTGCAGCGCCGTTTGAGCAATGCGGGCAAACCCAGGCAGACTAAGCAGTTCGGCAAACCCAATAAAGACTTCGGCCTGAGCCCGCAGCTCACCGGCGACTTCATAACCGTCGGGATTTTCCAGGACTGCTTTGAGATGATCTAACCCCTGGCCCACGTCAATGTCAAAAATCGACAGGGCCATGTTGATGCCCAAATCACTAGAGCTGGGGATGTAGTTCTCGGTCTCAGTAATGGCCTGCTGAAACCGGATTTCTAAACCTGCCAGCACTGGGTCGGCAGTGTCTAGCGCCTGCTGGGCATCGAAATAGCCCTGGGTTAATTGCTCGGTCAGCGGCAGTCGCAGGCAGTCAAACGCCCTTAGCAGCTGGCTCTCTAGCTCGCTGTCGAGCACCAGGCTGTCGCTGTACAGGGCCTTGAAAATGGTCTCCAGTCGGTGAGCAATGCTCTTGATGGCATCCAGCCCCACGCTGGCAGCCCCTCCTTTTAGGGAGTGCGCGGCTCGCATAATCTGGTGAACTTCCGCCGTATTCCGCTCCTGGCGCAGGGTCAGCAGACCGGTCTCAATAGTTTGCAATAACTCAGGGGCCTCTTCAACAAAGAACCGGTACGCCTGGTCGCGGATATCAGAGTTATTTGCCATAGGGGTCTTTGGGAAGGAGTGGAGGGGTGGAAGGGTGAGGGGGGTGAGGTGAAGGTGGTGAGGGAGCGGGTGGATGGGTGGGAGGGTGGATGGGTAAATGGGAAAAGAAAACCCACCATCACACCACCCCACCACCTTCTATCTAGCTCACCTTGAATCGAGCTACTTCGTTTTCTAGGGCTTGGGCCACGGTGCGAAGCTGCTCGAAGGATTGGGAGACTTGGTTGGCGGCCGTGGAGTTATCGGTTGCGATCGCAGCCACGGTGTTCATCACCTCCGTGACGTTTTCGGAGGCCTGGGACTGGGTGACAGTTGCCTGGGCAATCGATTCCACCAGTTCACTGATTTGGCGACTCACTGCGGTAATTTGGTTTAGGTTTTGGCGGGTTTCGTCCACCAGCTGAGTACCGGCCACCACCTGCTCGGTACCGGCCTCCATTGCAGTTACCACCGCATTGGTCTCAGCCTGGATGCTGGCCACCAGTTTTTCAATTTCGGTGGTGGCTTCTGCCGACTGGCGGGCCAGTTCCCGCACTTCTTCCGCAACGACTGCAAACCCTTTGCCATCTTCCCCAGCCCGGGAGGCCTCGATGGAAGCGTTTAGCGCCAGCATGTTGGTCTGGGCTGCAAAGCCGCTAATCAGGTTGACCACGTTGGAGATCTTTTGGGAAGACTCGCCCAGGCGCTTCACCTTCTTAGTGGTTTCGGCCACCGTTTCTCGAATAGCCATAAAGCCTTCTACCGTGCGGTTCATCGCCTCGTCTCCGGCTTCCACCGTAGCAGCGGCCTGCTGCACTGCCATTTCAGCTTTTTCAGCACTGGTTGAGACCAGGCGCACCGAATTGGCCATATCCTGAACCCGCTCTAGGGCGGCCAAGATTTCTGCTGCCTGCTGGGCCGCCGAGTCAGACAGAGCCCGCACTGAAGTCTGGTTGGTATCGGTCGTTTTCGACACCTGACGGGCAGCCTCCTGCACCTGTCCCACAATCTTCCGCAGGCTGCTAATGGTGGCGTTGTAGGAGTCTGCCACGGTGCCAATCTCATCCTCAGTCACCTTGGCTCGCGCGGTCAGGTCGCCGTCGCTTACAGGGTCTACGTCCATCAGCAGCTGCAGCGCGTTGCGCTGCAGGCCTTCCCTGAGCAGCTGCTGCTCTTCGGCCAGGAACCGGGTTTGCTCCAGCAGGTTTACCCGGTCAATCACCAGACCTACCTGCAGACCAATCTGCTTGAGGAAGTCAGTTTCAACGGGTTGCCAGGCGTGAATATTTTTACAGTGGTGAGTGATCAGCAGGCCAAACAGCCGCCCCTGGCTAAGCACCGGCACGCCCATAATCGACTTGACCTTGAGGTTTTGCAGGAGCGCCTTGTGCTCGGGGTGGAAGTTAGCGTTGGCAACATCTTTTTCAAGCAGCACGCCATCTGCCAGGTACTTCTGCAGCGTTTCCATTGGGATACAGGGGTCTCCCAGCTGTTGCTCGTAGGCGCTGGGCAGGGGCGCATCGACCGACTCCGCCACGATCGCACCGCTCCAGTCGGGGTTAAACCGATAAATCACCATCCGATCGGTTTGCAAGATGCTGCGAGCTTCTTCTACGACTCGCTGGTAGAGGGGCAGCAGCTCGTCTGTGCCGGTCACGTTAGCACCGGTAATTTCAGCAGCCAGGCTGGCACGGCGGGTGTTGAGTGCTTCCTGTCGCAGGGCAGCTTTAATCCGCAAGGCCAGATTGTTGAAGGTTTGAGCCAGCGTTTGAGTCTCGGTCGAACCGCTGGGCTGAACCACCACGTCCAGATCCCCTGCCGAGAACTGCTGGGCTTTTTCTGAAAGGGTGTTGAGGGGGGTTGACAGCCTGCGGGATAGCCCCGTCACCGCAAGGACGGCGACAATAGCAACACCCAATGCCATAAGGACCGAGGTGGCCATTTCCCGGCGAGCCAATCCCTGCACCTCCACCAGGTCCATAGAAGCAACGGCAACCCAGTCCAGCCCAGGCATAGAGGCAACCGAGTACTTTTTACCCGCATAGTCGAAAGTCAGCAGCAGGCTATCCCCTTCATCGTCGGCCTGGCTGGCGGGCAGAAATCTACCTTGCGCAATCAGACTGCCCCGCGTGGAGGCCGTTGCCGCCACTACCCGCCGCACTGGGAAAGCGCTTTGGATTTGCCCTTCTAGCTCCGCTGGCTGGAGCCTCTGCTCAGCATTGTTGACGCTGACAAGCTGCTTAGCGATCGCATTCACCACTTCCCCACCCGTCAGAGTTAGAGATCGCGGTGTTAGCGCATCCCTCTCACCTGTCTCGGTAAATTCAGCCAATACGTAGTCTGCACTGGTATCCAACACCTGCACCTGCTGAGTACCCCGGAGGCCAGCATTGGATAGAAGGCCGTTCAGCTGACTAAAGCCCAGAGATGGAATGAAAACCTTAACCACCCCCAGAAACTCGCCCGTCTCAGGAGATTTAATGGCTTGAGCCAGCCTCACGCCGACCTCAAACGTGCTTCGCTCATAGACAGGATCACTTACCCACTGGGTTTGGGCCTTACCCTCCACCCACCAGCTCTCGTCCAGGTTGACAAAGTTGTGGGCCAATCTAGTAGGGTCAGCGCCGATGGAGTCGTAGGCCACCGTCAAACCACTGGCCTCAGTGACCACAATTCTGCCGAAGCCATAGTTCTCGGCGGTCCTGGCCAGGAAGGTATTCAAAGTAGGGGTGGGGTTTAGCTGCTTATTGAGAATAAAGCGGGCCTCTAACTGTTCGGGAGAAAGGGCAGCCAGATTCTGCTCAGCGGCCGTTCTACGACCCCGGCGCACCTGATCCAATACCAGGGGGTTTTCAGCGACTGCTTTGGCGTTTCGTAGCTGGCTAGAAATGCTGTTACTAACCACTTCACTGCCCAGCAGTACCTGTCCTTTCAGGGCAACAACCGCTTCTTCATTGACGTGCTCAGATATCCACAAGATAGACATCACACTCGTAATTCCCACAGGCAGCAGGGCCAAGGGCAACACTGTCAGCAGGAGCTGCTGCCTCAGGTTCCGACCCTCCAGACCTGAAGCAGTTTGCTGGCCAACGAAAGCCATTATCTTTGCTGCTAGATCCCCAAAACGGGATTTTGACGCTGGTAGCTCAGCCTTTTGAGCAGCCTGGGGAGATTTAGGAAAAGGAGGCACTTGGGTCATAGCAAAAACCTATAGCATCTAAACAGGTGAACAAAGGTAGCCGCTGATTGGATCAACAGCTGCAGGTTATTAAGTGAGCACGGCTGCACAATGGGCTCAGCAAGCCTGAGCTCACGACTCTAAACGGGCTGCTGCTCTTAAAATTGCAGTGCTATCAAGAATTAAGTGGGCTACTCCGGTACCCGTCTGCCACACTCCGCTGACAAAGGGCACTAAGCCAGGTCCAGCACTTCCCTCTGGCAGAGGCTGAACTGCCTCCACCGGACACGACACCATCCCTTCCACACGATTAACTATCAGTCCTAAAGTGGGCCGGTTATCCCTGGTCCAACTTTCTTCTGATGGAGGAGCTTTAATCACAACAGAAGTGTGTTTAGTCGTTGGATTGTCCTGTTCATACCAGGGAGACAGCCCCAAAAAATGGTTGAGATCGATCATCCACAAAACTTCCCCTCGGCAGTTGTAAACCCCCATTACCCAGGGAGCCATTTGGAACATCGGCACCACCTGATCAATGGGAAGCTTAATAATCTCAACCAGAGTTTTCACTGGCAGTAGAATAGACAGATCCCCGTCCAGGTAAACCTGTAGAAATTGTTCCTCTTGAGGAGCTGCTTCAAACGACTCCAAAGAACTCTCAGGCACCACCGCAACCATTTCTTCCAGGGCCATTTGACTGCTCCTTATTCCTTACTCTTGACCAGCTGGTTAACAGTTTGAATTAGCTCTTCCTGATTGATAGGCTTAGCCAAATAAGCGTCTGCTCCCTGCTTCAGGCCCCAGAATCGGTCCATCTCGGAGCCCTTGGTGGAACACATGATGATGGGGACTTTTCGAGTAGTCTCAGCATCTTTAAGCTCGCGGCAGATCTCAAACCCACTTCGATCCGGCAGCACCACATCTAGAATAATGACGTCAAACTGGTGGCTTTTAATCTGGTCAAACGCCTCTTCCGCGCTTTTGGCAGTCAACACAGTAATGCCGCAGTTTTTCAAGCACAGGGATAAGACTTCTTTATCAGTCAAACTATCTTCAACAATCAGAGCAGTTCCCATATCTCACCTTTCTCCAAACATAAAAAACTTTGTAGGTTTGCCCAAACAAACCAGGCAGTTTACGGCTGCCCTGCTGGTTTCTGGGCCTCTATAGCCTCTGCCACCCAAGATGTGGCAGAGGTGGGTCAGAAAGCCTTCCTAGAATCGGGGTTTAACCGCTTCACCCTGTCCTACACCCACTAACGAAAGCCCTATAAAGCAGGGTTAGCCGAACCCTTTAAAGCGCTATACCGTCGCCACCTGCCCCAGATATTTTTGAATAATGCTCAAAATGACGACAGGCTCCATCGGTTTACTGAGAAAGTCTGTTGCGCCTAATAGGCGGGCCCGCACCTGATCGACCAGGCCATCATTGCCGCTCAAAATAATGATCGGCGTTTCCTTAAAGGAAGATATCTTTCTCAGCTGGCTACAGATTTCATAGCCATTGGTATCTGGCATCACCAGATCCAGAAAAATCAGGTTAGGTTTTTTAATCAACAGCATATTGATTGCTCTAGTCGTTTCTGTAATAGAAATAAATTCATAGCCAGCAGATTTAATTACCTGCCCCACGGATTGACAAATCATAGGGCTGTCGTCAATACAGGCGATGAGTGGAACAGACCCTTTTGAGGAACCTTGTTTAACCCCTACTGCAGCTTCAGCCGCAGGATAGTCAGGGATGTTAACTAGCTCTAGCCAACCTGCTTCCAGGTAAGGCCTCAACGCTTGAGTAAACGGCAGAATTTCCCGTTTTGTTTTGACCGCCAGGTCACGCAGGTTTTGTTTCCCATCTAGCAGCACGGTGAGGCCGCGAAAGGCTTGAGGCGATACAGCTGCCTGCAGCGCTTCAGGGTGAACAATAATGGGGGCAAAGGCAGGAAAATAGCTTTCCAAGCCTGCGTCAGACCACGCTTGCCAAAGATTTTTAACGGTCTCAACTAATGTCTCTTCAGCAATCGCAAACCCGACATTTTCGAGGGCGGGGTCGTCTGCTCTATAGAGTTCATGTTTAACGGTATCGGCTTGAACTACGTCAAACAGCACCTCACCAACAGTTTGATGGATGAATTTGGCATAGTCGGCTGCTGTCATTTTTTCCTGCTCTACCCAGGTAGATAGCAGGTTATATTCCTGTAGGGCCGCAGAGATCAGCTCCATCGTTTGCCCTGTATCGGCGGTCAGCGCATTCAGGTCACGCCCTAGAGAAGCGTATTGGGGCTGAAGATAGCGGTGGCGTCGCCGCCGAGGGTGCAAGCCTCCCGCTGCATATAAAATGTCGCCAGAGCTAAGCAGAATCACCCACCGCTGGCCGCTGGAAGATGACCAGATAAGCTGGCCACTGAAGCGCAGCCGACTGAGAACCTTTAACAGCTGTAGACGGTTAGTTCTTGAGAGACTTTTGAGATGGTGGTAGGTTGGAGTATTGTCTAGTTTCATGTCTATGCATGGCAGTCAAGAGTCTCGAAATAACCAGACTTTTGGGGCAAGGAGCATCTGCCTCAGGTCAATCTATTAGCAGAGAGAGCGCTCTAGAAGTACCGCAGTAAACCGAGAGAAGACTTTCTGCTTTTTAACGCCAACCCTTGATCTATTAAAGCCATGCCTGATTTCACGGCGGTTGATCAAAGCAGCAGAAAAGGTCGCTAAAGAAACTCTCTTAGTAACAGCAGTGTCTTCTGCTTAAAATAAGTCAACTGGTTCTAAGGAAGGCACGGTGTGGTAGAAGCAGCTTGACCCCGGCTAAAAAGAAATAGGGGCAACGAACGCTGGAGACGCCGATTAGCTAACCGGAACTGATTGATGCATTAATTACTGTAATACTCTCAGTTACAGCCGATTTCACCAAGGAAATAGCCTTAAACTTTGAAGGGAGTTTATTTTGGACAAAGCAATATCAAGAAAATGTTTGATTTTGCTTTTCTTTCGGGTTTTCTATTTTTGGCAATTTTGGCTTTTCAAAGCCACCTAGGCGAGGGGTCAGACCCCTCAGAGATGTGCTGTAAGGAGTAGCTCAATCTTGGCGGAAAGTTCGTTTAGTTCGGCAGAACGGCTGGAGTCACTGAAGGCAGCAGCGCTGACGGGCGCTGTTACGGCAGCTGTAGCGGCCCTGCTGCTGGTCGCCCACCGCAGCCAGAGCTTGGGCTGGGCTGCTGCTTTGGCCTCGATTATCTCAGCCGGCTTGAGCGGCTGGGGATTTTGGATTGGTGTGGCCATTGCCGCCCTGTCTGGCAGTCTCTTTGGTTTGACCTACCGCTACGCCATCCGCCAAGACTTAAATCCTCAGCTCAAATCGGGGGTTGTGCTGGCCTTTGGGCTCGTCAGGGGCCTCGCTCAGGTAGACATTGGGTCAGCCCTGGCCCAGCAGGGGTGGCCTTTTCTCTCGGCCTTGGCCGAAAGTCTGCTGCTGTTTGCCACGGCCGGATTTTTTTTGGATCTGGCTTTGCAGAAGCAGTGGGTCAAGCCCTTTGGTGGCGACTAATGAGCTAAGACGGTTTTCCGCCCACCGATGTGCTCAAAGGAGTCGGTAAAATCAGATTAACTAGTGCGATGGATATCAGCTCCATGATCCCAACCGTTATTGAACAGTCTGGCCGTGGCGAACGTGCCTTTGACATCTACTCTCGCCTGCTGCGGGAGCGCATCATTTTTCTGGGCCAGGAAGTAACCTCCGATTCGGCCAACCTAATCGTTGCCCAAATGCTCTTTCTGGAAGCTGAAGATCCTGAGAAAGATATCTATCTCTATATCAACTCTCCTGGGGGATCGGTAACTGCCGGTTTGGGCATTTACGACACCATGAACCACATCCGCCCCGATGTTTGCACGATTTGTGTTGGTCTGGCCGCTAGCATGGGCGCTTTTCTGCTGACGGCTGGTAAAAAGGGTAAGCGCATGAGCCTGCCCAACTCCCGGATCATGATCCACCAGCCCCTGGGTGGAGCCCAAGGACAGGCCACGGATATCGAAATTCAGGCTAGGGAGATTCTTTACCTGAAGCAAAGGCTGAATGAGGCCCTGGCTGCCAACACCGGCCAACCCCTAGAAAAGATTGCCTACGATACCGAGCGCGACTTCTTTATGTCTCCCCATGAGGCGATGGAGTACGGCCTGGTGGATCAGGTGATTGATCGACAGTCGGTGGGCAGCCGCCCCATGCCGATAGGTTAGGCAGAGCTAGCTCCCTACGGGAGACGATTGGGTTTCTAGAAACAGCAGAAACTCCAGCAGCTCCTGATCGGTGAGATCGTGGCGCGATCGCTTCCCGTAGGTCTTCTCCAAAAACTCACGCCCCTGCACCACCGTCCACCCTAGCCGCCGCAGCTCCACATCTGTTTGGGCGATGATGTCCGACAGATCGACCGGACTAGTAGCGCCTATGCGCTGTTCTGCGGCGGGTTCCTCAAGGGCTGGCTGGTTTAGGGGTAGGGGCGGGGGAATTTCAGGCTGGGCGAAGAGAGCAGGCTCAATCTCTGGAGTTGGACTATCTGCCCAAGGCTCTGCGACCCCTGTTGCTGCCAGTGGAGGAGAGACAGCCTCTTCTGGCAAGGTTCGCAGAGGCGCTTTTACCGGAGCTGCAGGTGGGGTTGACCCCAGAGTTTGAGGTTCGCTCCTGCCATTAATCTCAATGGGGGCAGGCGCGGGGCCAGCTGGACTAGGAAGAACAGACTCAGGTTCTAACTGAACAGGCTTTGCTTTTGCAGATGAAGCCGACAAATTTAGGCAGTGCAGAACGCGGAGGCAGGCTCTGTCTTCTGCGGTTTCTAAAACAGAATCGGCAGCCATAGCACTGACTAAGAGGGCATCCTCCACCCAAATCTGGGCTCTGACGATGTAGTGACTGTCATGGATCGCTAGTAGATCTGTTCTCAAGCAGGCCGTAGGAAACTGGCGGCGAAACTCGTCAAGTTGGGGAATGGGCACGGGCCGTTTTGACCTTCTGCGGGCTAGAGACTATCCGATCTATTCTAAGGACATGGGGCAACCCCACTGCCGATTCATGCCAGGGTTCATGGCATCAGTTTGAATAACCCTTTAAGATATTTAGCCGTTAGGGACTGTAGGACCCAATTGAATGCTGGATAGACTGCTCGAACTTTCCAACAACATTGGGGTAGATACCCTAGTGCTGCTGCCGGTGCTGATTGCACTGGAAGCAATCTTGTCAGCAGACAATGCGATCGCACTGGCCGCCATTGCCCAGGGCCTAGAATCGGAGAAGCTGCAGCGCAATGCCCTCAACCTGGGCCTGGTAGTAGCCTTTTTGCTGCGAGTAGGTCTGATTCTAACTGCCAAATGGGTTTTGCAGTACTGGCAGTTTGAGGTGCTGGGAGCGGCCTATCTGCTGTGGCTGGTCTACCAACACTTTATGACCAAAAGCGCGGATGACGACCATTCCCACCACGGGCCGAGATTTGCCACTGTTTGGCAGGCCATTCCCACCATTGCCCTAACGGACCTGGCCTTTTCCCTCGATAGCGTCACGACGGCAATTGCCCTGTCTCGCGAAATCTTCGTGGTGCTTCTAGGGGGCATGATTGGCGTTATTACCCTGCGCTTCATGGCAGGCCTCTTCATCCGCTGGCTGGAGGAGTATGAGCACCTGGAAGATGCAGGCTTTGTGACCGTGGCCTTTGTCGGTATCCGCCTGCTGCTGAGGGTTGTAAACCCAGACTGGGTGCCCCCGGAGTGGGTCATGATTTCCTTCATCATCGTTCTATTTATCTGGGGCTTCTCTAAGCGAATTGAGCCACCCTCGGCCTCCGATACCCCTGAAACCGCTTCTCTGGGAGAGGGTGAGGCTGTGTGGGCCGCTCAAGATGGCCACAGCGCAGGGGAACCCGAAGAGACTTCCCAAACCGACGTGGAGTTTGTAGAACAGCCCTAGAAGCAGACCTAGGATTCAGAACCCCAGACCCAAAAACCTGAAGGGGCGTTAGCAGTGCTAACGCCCCTTCAAAAGTAAATAGCGAGTATTGAATCCACGTTAACTAGCCAAATACTCTCGGATAGCGGCCTGACGCTTTCTCAGCTTGAGCAGCGCCTCGCGCTCGATCTGGCGGACTCGCTCACGGCTGATGTGGAGATGGTCGCCAATTTTGGCCAGGGTCATCATCTGACCGTCGGCCAAGCCAAAGCGCATTGAGATGACCTCTCGCTGCTGCGGCGTCAGTTCGGCCATCAGGGCTTCGAGGTCTTGGCGCAGGGAGGTCTGAGTTGCAAACTCTTCGGGTGACTGGCCCATGTCCTCCAGCAGCTCTCCCAGCTCGGTATCCTGGTTATCTCCCACCTTAAGGTCTAGAGAGAGGGGCGTCCGCGACTTCTCCAGAAAATCACGCACCTGCTTGGGGGTGAGATCTACTTCTTCTGCTAGCTCAGCAATGGTCGCCGCTCGGCCAAACTCCTGCGCGAGCTGACGCTGGGCTTTTTTCAGCTTGTTGAGCTTCTCAGTGATGTGAATGGGCAGACGGATG
>JACVRP010000359.1 GCA_014534385.1 Cyanobacteria bacterium Co-bin13 | reverse complement strand
TGGTGCTGAGAAAGGTGCGAATTTGCTCAATGTCGCTGGTAACGCGAGTCAGCAGCTGAGAAGTCTGCGACTGGTCGTGGTAGCTGAAGCTGAGCGTCTGAATTTTGCTGAAGATCTTGTTGCGCAGGTCGTAAACTACGCTCTGAGACAGCGCCTCCGCACAAAAGCTCTGGCCGAAGTTAAACAGCCCCCGAGCCACGGCTGCCAACACCAGGCCCAGCGCAGCATAGAGCACCACCTGTAGGTTTTGCTGGGCAATTCCTTGATCGATGGCCCAACGAAACAGCTGGGGCGTCACCGCATAGGCCGCTACCAGCAATAGCGCACTGCCAAGCGCCCCCAGAGACAGCCAGGGATAGTTTCTGAGGCTGCTCAAAACCCGCTGCAGCGGTTCTCTTGACGGGTTTTCTTGAGCCTGGAGAGGTCGAACCAATAGCGTACTCCTTCCCAACCTGACACGGCGAGAGGCAGAGGCGACAGCTGCGCCTCAAACTTCTGCGCCTTGTCCAAACTATAGCCGCAATCCCCCAGACTGACCGGCAGAGGCTCAGCCTGCAGAAATCTGCTTGAGCTTGCTCAGGGTGCGCTGAACCGTGGGCAAAATTTGCTGATCGCCCTGGGACTGTAGCTGATGCTGGGCCTTTTCCAGGTCGGCTATGGCCTGCTGCCGGTCGCCCTGCTTATCGTAGGCGGCGCTGCGAAAGAAGTAGGGCAGCGCGGTTTCATCACCCCACTCTACGGCCCGGTCGTAGTCTTCAATGGCTCCATTTAAGTCCCCTAGCTTTTGGATGGCGCTACCCCGGTAGAGGTAGGGCATGGGCGACTGCGGATCTAGCTCAATCGCTTTAGAAAAGTCTGACACGGCTGCCTGATAGCGATTCTTCTCCAGGCGCAGCCAGCCCCGGTTGCAGTAGGCCGCAAACAGGTCTGGACACAGGGCAATCGCCTGGCTAAAGTCTGCCTCGGCATCATCGATCTGGCCCAGATCGACCAGGGCCACGCCCCGATTGTTGTAGGTGACGCCGCTGTCGGGCTCAATCGAGAGCACCTGGGTATAGTCGGCAATGGCTCCCGGCTGGTCACGCAGGTCGTAGCGAGTCGTGCCCCGGTTGAAAAAGGCCGCTGCATCGGTTGCCGCAATCACCGGGTTTTCGAAGCGCTCAGCCAGGGTCTGCACCACCTCTGGGTCGGTGGTCTGCAGCTTGAGGTCAAGGTTGGCAAAAGCGTTGGTGCGGGTCTGCAGCCCCTGCAGGCCGACAATGGCTAAGGTGCGATCGCACACCAAAAAGCTTTCATCGGTGCCCAAAATCTTAAATCGGAACCGGTCGGGATAGCTCTGCCGCAGCGGCATCAGTCGGTTGAGAGCAGCCTTGAGCGTCTTAATTTGGGCCGATTCGGTGCCCCAACGCAGGCTAATCGCCCGCACCAATCGCCCTTCCTGGCGGTTGCCCCGGTGGCACCAGCCAATCTCCAGATGGCACTGCCGCGCCAGCACTTGCCGAAACCGATACACCAGCGCATCGTCTAGCTCCGGGTCGACCGACCAGGGCCAGACCAGCAGCAGCCGGTGATGCGCCCAATCCAGCGCGGCTTCCAGGGCTCGGCGGCTAGCGCTGCGGCTGTTGGGCAAACTGGGGTCGCCCGTCCTGGGAAAATCGATAATCCACTGACTTTGGGCCGGGTCTACGGTAGCCAGCGGCGAATCCGCATTCAGCTGACTATTGATCTGGCTGCTGAAGCTCTGCAGCGTTTCCTCTGTCCAGCTCAGGCGGCTCGCTAGCTGGCTGAGCAGTGCCTGGACTGGCGCGGCTCCCTGCTCTAGCTGCTGCATAAGCTGCTGCTGCTGGGTCTGCAGCTGCCCTGCCAGCGTCTCTAGCTGCGCCAGCTTGCCCTGCCAGGACTCGGTGTAGGAGGTTGCCAGCTGCTGCAGCTCAGCCTGCAGGTGGGCCGGATCAATCCCGGTTTGGAGGTTCTGCTCCAGATGCTCCAGAGAGGCCGAAAGTCGCTCCATTTCAGCCTCTAGAGAAGCCGCGATAAACTCCATTTGAAAGGTGTTTTCTCCCACAGGCTGCACGGTTTGCTCGCCTGTGCGCAGCCGCTTGAGCGCGTGGTTTAAGGTGGTCTGCTGCTGGCTCAGCTCCTGCAGGCGTGTTACCAGATTGTCAAATTCATGGCGGGGCACCAGCCCGGTTACTGCCTTGATCAGCTCCTGCACTTCCTCCTTTAGGTGCTGAGGGTCGAGGGTCACGGGCAGCTGCCGCAGCCGCCGATCGACGTGGTGCACCGTATCCTGCAGGTGGGAAACGGTGGTTTTGGTCTCGCTGCCCAGGGTTTCCAGAGTGACCCGCATCTGCATTACTTCGGTCTTGAGCGCAGAAATTTGAAACTCTGCGGCCTCCACGCGGGGCAGGGTAGACAGGCGCTGAATGTAGGAGGTCAAGCTCTCTAGGGAAGCCGTCAGATAGACATACTGGTCCTGCAAATGGCAGATGTCCTGGTTAATCTGGCTCAAGTCGGGCATTTCCAGCGAGGTCAGCCGCTGTTCCACGTCCTTTTGTAGGGTTTGCAGCGCTTTGGAGAAACGGAAGAAGGAGCGGTCGTTGCGATCCATTACCGAGCGCTGAAAATTAGTCATGGCCTCGGGAGACGGCAGGGCCGTAACCTGTTTGCTCAAGCCAACGACTTTTCGAGCAATTAAGCGATTTTGCTGCAGCAGTGCCTGATCGGCCTCGTTTAGTCGCTGCTCCAGGCGGTTACGGCTGAGCAGCCCCAGGGCGACGGCGGCAGTCAGCGGAGCCGAGGCAAAAGCAATGTTTTGGGTTGCGACTGAGGCGATGGTGCCAGCCCCCGAGCCAGCTAGGAGGGAATATTCTGCCAGCCTAAGCCAATGACGATCTTTCAGACGATCTTTCACAGTTTTTAGAAAACCCCTGACGGATAAGGATAAGAACAGTTGAAGCAGGGCAAGAAAGAGGGGGCATCAACGGCTTACCAATTCAAGTTTCAGGAGGTCGCTCGGCTGATCAGGAAATTTTCTGGGCGGCGTTTTCTAGAGGGGCACTTCCTCAATTTCCGCCAGCGAGGGCAGCGGCGATAGAGCCGTCGCGCTAGACTCGGGCAGACGACCACAGGGGGCGACAAACAGGCAGCGATCGCAACTTCCCCGCGCCAAACTCACCTGGGGAAAGTGGCCGCTCTGCTGGTAGCCGCTCAGCGCTGCCGTCAGCTTCAGCAAGTTCTGTCGAGTCTGCTCGTGCTGCTTGGAGGTGTAGGTAATTTTCACCTCCTGCGGCCGAAATTCGCCGGTTTGGGCCTCGCGGTGGCGCACAAACCAGTAGCTCATGGCCACTTGCTCGGGGCTAAGGTCGGTGGTCTCAACCAGCACGTAGAGGTAGAGCCGAGTCTGCCAGTCCTGGGCTAGGGAGGCGTGATTCGGCACCTGCAGATAGGTCTTCCAGTCCACAATCAGCCCCGCCCCCGGACGCAAGATCAGCAGGTCGTAGATCACCGTCAGGCTGTAGCCGTTAAATGCCAGCGACCGTCGGTGCTCGCTCTGCCGAAAACTGCTCGGCTCGGCTCGAAACAGGTCGGGAGCTTGCGCTACCAGCGCTGCCATACAGGCTTGCAGATGCTCCTCGTCGGTCAGGGTGCCGGGCAGCGGCAGCCCCAGTTCTCGCTGCTGCATCAGCAGGTGAAAGCGATTGCCCCACAGCTGGCTGGTCTGCAGGTCCGGAGATGGAGGCACCGTCAGCCCCTCCAGAAAAATTTGCTGAAACTTGCGCGGGCAGGTCTCTAGCAGGCTCAGATGGCCCTGGGTAAGGTTCGTCAGCATGGTAGACAAGGGTTTTCTCTATTCGAGCACAGTTCTCGCTCAAGTAAGTAGATCGCCCTAATTAGTCATTGCGAGCAAAGCGAAGCAATCCCTGTAAAGCGGCTACCACAAGGAGATTGCCGCGCTTCGCTCGCAATGACAGCGACGTTTAATTTAGGTCACGTACTTACCAGTTCTCTCTGCCAGCGCTACAAATGCTGCATGGGGCGCATTGGGTGTGCGCCCTTACCAAAAGTGCGTCATCGCAGCGGGTGACGCACCGGAGTTTACCGAGAAGGCTTTATTTACAAGTTAGTGCGCTGTGGCTAAAGCCACAGCGCACCCTGTAGCAGCACTTAGCTATGGCTGACTGCTTTTAGATGTCGAGGTCTTGCAGCTTCAGACGGGGGCCGTGGGTTTCGATAAACTCGCGGCG
>JACVRP010000106.1 GCA_014534385.1 Cyanobacteria bacterium Co-bin13 | reverse complement strand
GTCTACAACCACGTCATCATGCCCCTGGCTAACCGGCGTGACAAATACACCCAGATCCACTGGGGCAAGACCGACTTTAAGCGCCGCTTTGGCCGCGATCCCGAAGGCATGTGGCTAGCCGAAACAGCGGTTGATGCTGAAACGCTAGAAGCCCTGGTGGATGAGGGCATTCGATTCATCGTATTGGCCCCCTCCCAGGTGCAGCGCTGCCGCCCGATGGCGGTTGGGGATCAGCCAGCCGGAGACTGGTTTGAGGTGGGCGGCGGTCAGGTTGATCCAAGCCGTCCCTACCGCTGTTTCTTGAAAGACGCCCACGGAAATGCCGACCCCGATCGATTCATCGACGTCTTCTTCTACGATGGCCCGATCTCAAGGGACATGGGCTTTAACGACGTGCTTGGCTCTTCCCAGCACTTCGCTGGGCGACTGGGCCAAGCCATTCATGGGGATCACCGTCCGGCCCAGCTGATCTCGGTGGCCACCGATGGCGAAACCTTTGGGCATCACCGGGGCGGAGCCGAGAAAACCCTGGCCTACGCCGTGACCCAAGAGTTTCCTCAGCACGGCTGGTGTGTGACTAACTATGCCCACTATCTGGCCCTGCACCCGCCTACCTGGGAGGCCGACCTCAAGCCCGTAACTGCCTGGAGCTGTGCCCACGGGGTAGACCGCTGGCAAGACGACTGCGGCTGCGGGGGCGGGGGTGAGTGGCACCAGCAGTGGCGCAAGCCCCTGCGGCAGGCTCTGGACTGGCTGCGAGATCAGCTCACGGCAGTATTTGTCGAGAAAGCCCCTGAGTTTTTCACCGATCCCTGGGCTGCCCGCAACGCCTACGTCAACGTAGTGGGCGATCGCAGTGAGGCCAGCCTCAAGCGCTTCTTTCAGGCTCACCAGTGCCGCAAACTTACCCGCACAGAGTGGGTAGATGCCCTGCAGCTATTGGAAATGCAGCGCCATGCCCTGTTTATGTACACCAGCTGTGGCTGGTTCTTTGAGGAGCTATCGCGGCCCGAGGGCACCCAGATTCTGCGCTACGCGGCGCGGGCGCTGGAGCTGGCGGGCGAAGTGGCTGGGGTAGAGCTAGAGTCTGAGTTTGTGCGGCGATTGACCAAAGCCCCCAGCAATGTGCCCGGCTTTCAAGACGGGGCTGGAGTCTACCAGCAGCTGGTGATCCCGGCTAAGGTCAGCCTGGAGCAGGTGGCGGCTCACTACGCCATGAGCTCTCTGTTTGTAGAGTATCGCCAGGAGCAGCAGCTCTTTTGCTACACCGTGACGCAGCGCGACTACCAGCTGCAGCGCATGGGACCAATTGCGCTGGCGGTGGGGCAGATTCAGCTGGTTTCAGACATCACCCGCGAAAAGCTCGACCTCTCCTTTGCCGTGCTGCACCTGGGCGGCTGGGATTTCCACTGCTGCATTCAGTCCTTCCGGTCACGCCTGGCCTACACGCGTGCCAAGGAGGAGCTGTTTGAGGTGCTGGGTCAGGCTAGCGTTACCCAGACTATTTTGGCGATCAACCGACTGTTTGGGGAGCGGTCCTACAGCCTGGAGGATCTCTTTGCCGAGGAGCGCCACCGCATCATGCGCCTGCTCTCCCAGGAAACGCTGCTGCGGCTCGACCAGCTCTATACCCAGGTCTATCGAGATAACTACAGCCTGCTGCGAGCCTTCCATCGAGACGGCCTGCCGGTCCCCCAGGAGCTGCAGGTGGCGGCAGAGATTGCCCTGAGCCAGCGGGCCCTAGAAGTGCTAGAAGCCCTGGAGCGAGAAACGGGCGATCCGGGCAGCAACCCGCTACGGGTCGGCAGTCATTATCTAGATGAGCTAGATGCGATCGCAACCGAGGCCAGCCACTTTCAGTGCCGCCTCACCCTGCCGGGAGCCAAATCCATGCTGGAGGCGCTGATCTGGCGCTCTGTCTGGCACCTGCTCAGCCAACCCCAGCCCGACACGATTCAGGCTGACGTAGACTGGCTGTGCCGCCTAATTGAGATCCCCACTCGGCTGTCTCTGCACCTATCCCCCGACCGCACCCAGGAGCTTTACTATCAGCACCTGTATACCGTGTTGGTGCCTGCCCTATTTGCCGCACCTGCCGGTAACAACGGTAAGTCTGGGTCGGGCCCTGATCAAACCCTGTTTGCCAAGCACCTGCTCCGCCTGGGGCAATGTCTGGCGATTGACGTTTTCCACCTGCTGGCTCAGCTAGACAAGGGCAATTAAAAAAGGCACACCTCAGGGTGTGCCCCAATAGAATGAGTGCCTGTGCACAGCAATTTACCCTGTGGTGCTGATCAGGTGAAGTCGGGAGTGGGTTAAGCGGCAAACCCCACTCCCGCAACAGATTCCTTAGCGGTAGTTCACGTCTCGGTAGACCAACCGAGAATCGAAACCGCGAGCCCTCAAGATATTGACCAGCGACTCCGCCTCAAAGCGGTTGGTGAAGCTGCCCGCGTTGATAAAGCGGCCTTGCCGGGCGCTCTCAAACTGAGCCTGGGGAGCAATAGTTCTCACCTGCTCCAGAGTCTGCTCATTGCCAAAGACTGCTGCTACAAAGGGGTTTAACCCGGCAGTAGCGGCGGGAGGAGTCACCCCTGGGGGCAGGTCAGCTTGAGGAATATTAACCACCAGAGGCCCAATGCGCTGTTCCTCTAGCACGACTCTACCCGAGGCGTCGATAAACTGGAGAATGGCTTCCCCGGCACTGTTAGCCCTGACAAAGTAGCGGCCCGGAATATCTCTAAAGCTGGCCCCTCCGTAGTAGCTGACCCAATTTTGGTAAGGGGCTTCTGTGGGGCTTAGCAGTGTTGCAACCTGACCATTGACAGGAGACTGCTGGCTCAGCTTATCGTACACATTGAGCAGCCTGGTGTTGTCGCGAGTATAGACCCGAGTTGAAAAGGTGCGCGTTTCAAAGGCCACAATGGTATTGGCATCGAGGTTCGGCTGCTGGCCGCCGCCAGTGGTAACGTCCGGTACATTAATAGCGGCAATAGACGTGCTGTTTTCTTGAACCTGCAGCGCATTTGTCGCCTGCACAATAATTTCCAGGCTGGCCTGATTTGTTGTCCGATTGGCGTTGGCCCGAAAAATAACGTTCTGGGCATTGCGAGAGCCAAAGCTGTCGTAGGAAACCCGGGGGGTATTCCCCGCCAACTGCCCCCGATAGGTAACCGGGGCTGCATTTTGCTCAAGCTGCCCTGTGGTTCTGTTGTAGACATTCATCCGCAGGGGCGTACCCGTTCTGGGATAAACGCTCACAACGTAGTTAGGCGTTGTGAAGTAGAGGGTACTGTTCTGCTGAGTATTGGGTTCTTGGGCAATTTGAACCGGCGCAAAAGCTGCCGGGCTGCTAGAGGGAGCTGCCGGAGCAACATAGCTGCGCACAGGCAGGGCCAAGCCAACGGTTGTAATTACAGCGGCGGCAGCCAGCGCAAAGGGGCGTAATTTTTTGGTCCATAGCCAGGTTCTGAATCGGTGTCTTGGACGATTACTGTGCATAACTTTCAGCTCCCAAAAACATGTGCAGACCTACCCCTAAACAATCGAGGCTGCTTTGCCCAACACCCATTCCCGCATGGCTACAGCTAATTTTGGAGCGGGGCACAGTCTCTGCACCCAGGGCAAAGTCTGTAGTTGCAAGAGGGGGAACTGGTATGAGTCAAACGCTAGCTAGTTCAGTACGGCAGTCATTTTAGCGAAGATTTTCCAAAAAGTTCCCGATTTTCCTAAAGAATCGTGACTGCCAGGAGGGGCAAGTTTAGAGAGCCGTTAAAGAGACTTTGTAAAACGGCATTGTTAACCCTAAACCCGGCTGAAGTTTAGCCAAGATGCTCTTTTTTGAATCGGCGGACTGTGCTAACTGGAGTTGGCACAAACAGCGGCTACTAATCTCCTGTGCTCCGCTCCGATGGATCGAAAAGGTTGGGCAGTTCAGAGGAAAGCTCAATCGGCAGAGAACCCGTACGGATATGAACGTCTCTCTGGGGAAAGGGAACTTCAATATTGTGCTTTCTAAACGCAGCCTCGATGGCAAAGTAAAGGTCACTTTTGATGATAATTTGCCGGTTGGGTTGGGAGATCCAGACCAACAGCTCAAACTTCAAAGCGTTGTCACCAAAGCCGGTAAAGAAAACCTGGGGGGATGGAGAGCGAAGAATCTGCGAGTTTTGTTCGCAGGCTTCGAGCAGGGCGTATCTCACCTTTTCTGGGTCGGAGCCGTAGGCTGTGCCCACCGGCAGCCGGATGCGGGAGACCGGGTTGCGGTGGCTCCAGTTGATCACCTCCTGCTCTAGGAAGCGGGAGTTGGGCACGATGATCGAGATGTGATCGAGGGTGCGAATTTCGGTGCTGCGGGCCCCAATGCGCTCAACGGTGCCTAAAAACTCGCCAAAGTCTAAAAAGTCGCCAACCTGAATGGGCCGCTCAAACACCATAATTAGGCCGCTGACAAAGTCTTTGGCGATGTTTTGCAGGCCCAAGCCAATTCCCACACCGAGGGCACTGGCAATCAGGGCCAGGGAGCTGAGGTCAATTCCCCAGATTTGCAGAACAACGACGGCTCCCAGAAAAACCAGCGTGTATTTGACCAGAATGGCGACCGCTTCTTGAGAGCCCCGGTTGATGCCGCTGATCTCCAAGATGCGCGATCGCAACACGTTGGTCGCAGCGCTAGAGACAATCACCACGGCCAGCAGCACCGCAAACAAAACCAGCAGGTCGAGCACCGAGTAGTTTCGTTCACCCAGGTTGAGGTTGCGGGCCAGCAGACCCTCCGATAGCCCTGTGGTCAGCAGGTAGGTCAGCCGCCGCGTCAGCGGAAACAGGTTAGTGATGTAGAGCGCTGTGCCCAACCAGAGGGCAACCCGAGCTAGAAAACGGGTGAGCCCCAGCAGCAGATTGCTGCCGGTCGCCTGCAGCTCGTCCTCCTCGTGGGAAAAGGTGGCGGCGGCCATCAGCGGTCGCAGAGTGTGCTGCCAAAGTCGCCCGATCAGCCAGTGCCCCACCAGGGCCAGCAGCAAAGCCACCACCGTATAGATTGCAGACCGCAGCAAAAAACCCTGCTGCCGCTCTGCCTGAGCCCGGTCAAAAGCTGTTTGCAGCGTTTCGGTCAGAATTTCCGCCTGAGCCTCTGGGTTCTGTGCCCGGTTGAGCTGGGCATCGGCCTGGGTAATGCTCATTAAATAGTCGTCGTTAACCAGAATGACCGGCACCTGGTCCCGCAGTTCTATGGTTACGAGCTTGGGGTAATTGGTTGCGGCCAACTCCTCCAGCTCTCTCTGGATCGGGTTAGCTCGCTCCTGGGCCGTCAATTCTCCAGCGCTAGCAACCTGAAACAGAGGCCGACCATCTACAACAATGGTTTGACTTTCTACCGCCTGAGCCAGACTCGGCCCGACCAGGTAAAGGTGCAGTGCGATCGCACCCATTACCGCTAAAACAAACCGCCTGAGCCGCTGCCGCCGCGCCATGAGTTCCCTTCGTTATCGTTTTCAGGATACTCCTTTCTGACGGTAGCGGGGCAGCAGAGGTGCCAGGGGAAGTTTGGCCAACGGGCCGAAGGTGGGTCCTCATGGCCCCTCTCATGAGTACTTCAGCAGCCTCAGCCGCCAGAGGCCTCACTCGATACCTCTGGGCTGGGCACGGCTTCTCTCAGCGCCCGACGGGCAATGCGGGTAATGTAGACCGTAATGGCTAACGTGGCCAGCAGACCGATGATTCGCAGGGCCCACTGAGCGGCAGCCGCCTGGGGATCGGGCTCCTGGTCGCCTCCCAGCAGCGCCAGGTTGCCCAGCAGCGACCCTAGATAGACGTAGAGAACTGTGCCGGGAACAATCCCAACCGTGCCCAGCACGTAGTCTTTGAGCGATACCTTAGTCAGGCCCAGGGCATAGTTGAGCAGGTTAAAGGGAAAGGCGGGAGACAGCCGAATCAGGAAGATAATTTTGCGCCCCTCTCGCCCAATCGCCTCGTCAATTGCCTGAAACTTAGGGTTGTGGGCAATGCGGCGAGCTACCCAGGCACGGGCCAGGTAGCGCCCCACTAAAAAGGCGGCCGTCGCCCCCAGCATTGCGCCCACAAACACCAGCAGCGTCCCCTGAAGGACGCCAAAGACTACACCCGCGCCCAGTGTGACGAACGAAGCCGGGAGAAAAGCCACGGTTATCACCAGGTAGAGCAGGATAAAGGCGACCGGTGCGATCGCGCCTAGCCCATTGATATAGTTCAAGCTTTCTATCAGGCGCGACTGCAGCAGCTCAAGCAAAGGCTGGCCTGGCTCTGCCGCCATTTCCTGAGCCAGCGCCGGGGCCAGCGGCAGCAGCAAAAACCCCGTCCCCGTCCCCAGCAGCAGCAAAATCCTGTACAGAGCGTATCGCCCAGCGTTTCCCATAACTTAAGCCTTTAAAGCGGCAGAACGCCTGTTTTTGCTATTGAAGCCCGTCCGGCTGAATTTTACCTGAGAAACTAAGGCTGCAGGGGAAGCGTTTTTGGCATGGCCTTTATCAGGCTGATTTCAGGATGGCTTGCTAAAGTCGAGGCATCTCCAGGAGCCCCCTATGACCGCCCGTATTCTGCTGATTGAGGATGAGATCAAGCTAGCCAAGTTTGTGGAGCTAGAGCTGAGCTATGAGGGCTATGAGGTCAATGTGGCGAATGATGGGCTTTCCGGCCTAATGGCAGCCCGCAACCAGCCGCCCCACCTAATCATCCTCGACTGGATGATGCCGGGGCTGAGTGGTGTAGAGGTCTGCCGCCGGCTGCGACAAACCGGTATGCAGGTGCCGATTATCCTATTAACGGCTAAGGATGAGGTCAGCGATCGGGTAGAAGGGCTAGATGCCGGAGCCGATGACTACGTCGTCAAACCCTTCAGCATTGAGGAACTGCTGGCCCGAGTGCGGGCTCACCTGCGCCGCATCGACCCGCCCGAAGCCGAGCTGCTGGTGTTTGAAGACCTAAGCCTCAATCGCAAATCGCGGGAGGTGATTCGGGGCCAGCGCCGCCTGGAGCTAACCGCCAAAGAATACGACCTGCTGGATTTTCTGCTGATGAACGCTCGCCAGGTGCTGACGCGCGATCGCATCTTAGAAGAGGTGTGGGGCTATGACTTTATGGGCGACTCCAACATCATCGAGGTCTACATTCGCTACCTGCGCCTGAAGCTAGAAGCCGAGGGCGAAAAACGCCTGATTCACACCGTGCGCGGGGTGGGCTACGTCCTGCGCGATTAGCAGTGCGCCAGGGGCCACCCTACAGACCCGTTTTTAGGGCTTCGACCAGGCGGTCTAGGTGGGGAGCCACTAGCTGGGCACTCTCGGGCGGCAACCCCAGCGCAATTTCCTCTTTGAGCAGCCGATACGCCTCGATAGCAGACTCTTCTTTGTGCAGCGATCGGGTAATATTTTGCAGCCACAGCACATACCCCTCCACAAAGCCAGCGGCATCATCTAGCAGCACGGCTCTAGCAATGCATTCCAGCGTGTAGCTCATGTCGCGCTGGCATTTGGGGCCGTGCTCCTGCACGGTCTTGCGGTGGGTTTGAATGAGCTTCCGCAGGGTTTGCAGCACCAGGTTCTGGCCGTGCTCTCGCAGCAGACTGTAGGTATTAAATCGAACCACAAAGGACTGGACATACCCCGCTAAGGGCTGCAGCTCAGCGTCGGTCAAATAGCGCCCGTCGGCCTGCTGAATCGATTCACGTAACGCAGTGTTCATCTAGCTTAATCCGTTGCAATAATCACTCGGACCTTGGCCCAAGAGTGCCCACGGCAGCCCTGCGGGTTACCCTGCAAATCGGAACTTTACAATACTTTACATTTAAGCCAGCGGTTAGCTTGATGCCTGCCAGCCTGCCGCTGCCTGCTCCACGACGTAGTGAGACAGAGCGGCAATTTCATCCGCCGACAGCCGCTCGGCAAAGGCCGGCATGATGCCCTTACCCTGACTGACGAGGGCTGCGATCGCAGCTTCTGAGTCTACCCCGTTGCGTTTCAGAGCCTTTTGCTTCAGGGTTTTGCCCCGACGAATGATATTGCCGCCGTTGGGGTGACAGCCCGCGCAGTGAAGTTCAAAGAGCGGGGCAGTCTCTGCCGGAGCAGGGCTGGCCGCTGGGTCAGCCACGGCTGCCGCTGGGTTAGCCCCCAGCACCAGAAGGACCAAAACAACCCCCACCAGACACCTGACGGCAGCGGCCCAGCGTGGCTTAAACACGACCATTGACATAAAACTTCGCCACAGACATCTCGATCAGCATAGCGAAGGATGCTGGTCTCAGGTTAGGGTAGACAGTTCCTCTTCCTCCAGGCCCGCTGTCAGGTAGGCGGTAATTTCCTCGGCAGGCAGGGGATGGCTGAACAAAAAGCCCTGCATCTCAGCACAGCCCATCGACCGCAGACAGGTGAGCTGATCTTGAGTTTCGACCCCTTCTGCCACGACGTTCAGGTGGAGCCCCCGAGTCATGGCGATAATAGCCATGACCATCGCTCGATCCTGGGCATTTTGCGCCACGTCTCGAACAAAGGCCCGATCGATTTTCAGCCCATGCAGCGGAAACTTCTTCAGATAGCTGAGGGAGGAATAGCCCGTGCCAAAGTCATCCATTGAGATCCGCACCCCGATCCGCCGCAGCGTCTGCAGAGTTTCAATGGTGGTGTCTACATCTCGCATGGCTGCGGTCTCGGTAATTTCCAGCTCCAGAGTTTGGGGCTGGAGGTCGCTCTCTCGCAGAATGGCCTTAATAGTTGCCACCAGGCTGGGGTGCTGGAGCTGCCGGGCCGAGAGGTTGACGGCCACCCGCAAATTGGGCAGCCCCGCCTGCTGCCAGCGGCGACTTTGGCGGCAGGCTTGCCGTAGCACCCATTCCCCAATGGCAACAATCAGCCCGGTCTCTTCAGCTAAAGGGATAAAGGTCTGGGGTGAAATCAGCCCCAGCTCCCGATGCTGCCAGCGCAGCAGGGCTTCTACCTGGATCACCTGGCCCGTGTCTACGTTGATCTGGGGCTGGTAGTGAATGACAAACTCCTGCCGCTCTAGGGCATGGTGCAGGCTGTTTTCTAGGGTCAGCCGCTGGCTGGCTTCGGAGTTGAGGGTGGTGGTGTAGAACTGGTAGTTGTTGCGGCCCTGCTCCTTAGCCCGGTACATGGCAGCATCGGCATTTTGCAGCAGGGTTGTGAGATCTTCGCCGTCTTGGGGAAACAGGGCAATGCCCATGCTGCTGCTGATGTGCAGCTCATGCCCATCGAGCTGAAAGACTGGCTGCAGGGCTTTGGAGAGGCGCTGGGCGATGTGGGCGACGTTGTTGGGAGCCTGCAAATTGGGCAAAATCAGGGTAAATTCGTCGCCGCCCCAGCGGGCAATGGTGTCTTCAACCCGCAGCTGCTGCACCAGCCGTTGGGTGACCTGATGCAGCAGCTGATCGCCCACCGCATGGCCTAGAGTGTCGTTGATAATTTTGAAGCGGTCCAGGTCTAGAAACACTACGGCTAAGCTTTGCTGGAGCTGGCGGGCCTGGTTAATGGCTAGAGGCAGCTGCCGATTAAAGAACGTGCGGTTGGGCAGGCCGGTGAGGGCATCGTGAAAAGCCTGGTAGCGCATTTGCTCCTCGGTGCGCTGGCGCTTGATGGCTCCGCCCAGACTGGCTGCGATCGCAACCAAAATTGACTCCTCATTGCCCGACCACTGCCGCTCCGACCGGCAGGCATCAAAGCCGATGTAGCCCCAAAGCTGCTCATCCAAAAAGATTGGCATCATGAGAATCGACAAAATGCCGT
>JACVRP010000123.1 GCA_014534385.1 Cyanobacteria bacterium Co-bin13 | reverse complement strand
ATCCGGCCCACTCTCTGGGAGATGTGCTGCAAACCCCTGTGGATAACACAGCTCGGGCCCTGGAAGACCTGCCCAATCTGCAGGTTCGAGCGCTAGATGCTGGGGCACTGCTAGAAACATTTCGAGGCCAGTACGGCGATGTTCTAGAGCTGCTAGTGGAGCGGGGCAGCTTTATCGCGGGCGATGACCTCAACCCAGTCTGGGATATGGGCTGGCCTGGGCTAGATGAGCTGATGGCGCTGATGGAGATTGAGCGCATTTTGCAAACAGAGGAATGCGATCGCGTCGTAGTTGATATGGCCCCCAGCGGCCACACCCTCAATCTGTTTGCGCTGATGGATTTTTTAGACACGCTGATCGCGGCTCTAGATCAGTTCCAGGAGAAGCACCGTTACCTGTCCCAGGCGCTTTCAGGCCGCTATACCCCAGACGAAGCCGACACCTTTATTCAAACCATGCAGCGGGATCTCCAGCAGGGGCGGGCCTTGCTGCAAGATTGCGATCGCACCGCCTGTTGGGTTGTCGCCATTGCAGAGCCGATGAGCTTTCTAGAGAGTCAGCGATTTATGCAGTCCCTGGCGCAGCTCCACATTCCAGTAGGCGGGGTCATTCTCAATCGGCTGTTACCCTCCCCTTCAGACGGCTCTGCTCAACAATCCATCGCAGCGAAATTTCAGGCTTTGGCAGGCGAAAAACCGATTTGGGGCGTACCGCTACAGGCTCTTGAGCCGACTGGCAGCATTGCGCTAGATGCGTTGATAGATCAAATCAAGCCTCTGCCTGTTCTGCTAGAAAAAACCGCAACTGCTCCCATACCCCCGCGCTGGCCAGACAAAATCCTCCCTAGCTTTCCCGATTTCATTGCTGAAGGCAGGCGGCTCATCCTGATCGGGGGCAAGGGCGGCGTTGGCAAAACGACCGTCTCTGCCGCCCTCGGCTGGGGGATGGCTCAGCGCCATTTAGAGGCTGCTGTCCGCGTCATTTCTATCGATCCGGCTCACTCGCTGGGAGATGCCCTAGACTGTCCTCTCAGCCATGAGCCAACCCAGCTCACCGACAATTTGACGGCTCAGGAAATTGATGCTCACCTGGTCCTGGAAGAGTTCCAGCAGATGTACCTGTGGGATCTGGCAGAGATGATGAGTGGCAAGATTGATGAAGACAGCGCCATTCAGCTAGCCTATGGGCCTCAGGCCTGGCGGCAGGTCGTTTCTCAGGCACTGCCTGGTATTGATGAAATGCTGTCACTGATCACGGTGATGGATTTGCTGGAGCGGGACGAGCAGCGGCTGATTGTGCTGGATACAGCCCCCACTGGCCACCTGCTGCGGTTTCTAGAAATGCCCACAGCTTTAAGCGACTGGCTGGCCTGGATTTTCAAGCTCTGGATTAAATACAAAGACGTTGCTGGCGGCGTAGATTTGATCGGTCGCCTGCGGACTCTACGTCAGCGAGTGGTTAAAGCACAGGCCAAGCTGATCGATCCGCAGCACACGGAATTTATTGGGGTGGTGCAGCACCAATCAGCCATCTTAGCCGAGGCGCAGCGGCTTAGCCAAACGTTGACAAAAATGGGTATTTCTCAGCGGTATGTGGTCCAAAACCGCTACGAGGGGAGTGACCTGCCAGCGCAAACTTTCCCCCATCAAACCCTCATTCGCCTGCCGACCCTACCAACGACCACTCCCCAAGCGCAAATTAAAGGGGCTGCCGAGCTGCTGTTTTGACCGGGCGAACCGACAAGTAGGGTAGTTATACGAGGGCTTGCACAAAACCATGCCTCAATGCGCTATGCCTCCTCGCCTGCGTGGTAGGAACTGCGCACCAGGGGGCCAGAGCGAACGTGAGAAAACCCAAGTTCACGAGCGATCGCACCTAGGCTGTCAAACTCCTCCGGAGTCCAGTACTTCTGGACGGGCAGGTGCTCTAGCGAAGGGCGCATGTACTGACCAAGGGTGATGCGATCGCACCCCGCCTGCCGCAAATCCTGCATCGTCTCAATCAACTCCGCCTCCGTCTCCCCGTGGCCCAGCATCAGCCCAGATTTCGTCGGCACCGCCGAATTACACGCTTTGACATCTCGAAGGACCGTTAGCGATCGCTCGTATTTAGCGCCACGCCGCACCGGCCCCTGCAGCCGTCGTACGGTCTCAATGTTGTGATTGAAGCAGGCGGGTCCAGCTTTTACGACCGCCTCAACCCGCTGACGCTGCTCCTCGCGAGCATTTTGCCCGCCCCAAAAGTCCGGCGTCAAAACCTCGATCTCGGTTTCAGGGTTGACCGCTCGAATGGCCACCATCGTCTGCACGAACCAGTTCGCCCCCTTGTCCGGTAGATCATCGCGGGCTACCGAAGTCAGCACCACATAACGCAGACCCAGCAGCCGAACCGACTCCGCAACCTTTTTAGGTTCATCAGGATCAAGCGGCATAGGGGCATGCCCCTTATCCACCTGACAAAAGCCGCAGGAGCGTGTACAGGTCGGACCCATCAGCAGAAAAGTAGCAGTCCCTTGGGCATAGCACTCTGCCCGATTAGGGCAGCGGCCCTCTTCACAGATTGTGTGAATCTGCCGCTGCTTAATAATTTTTTGGACTGTCGAAAGCTCACTAGCCTTACCAATCGGTCTTTTTAACCAAGGCGGTAGGGCCAATCCCTGCCGCGCTTGAAGACTGGGTAGAGCAGCTGGCTGAGACGTTAAAGATTCACCATTTGCGGGCATACTAATTCAGAGGCAGGTGACCTGTGCCCTATTCTAAGAGGTCCAAACGCAAAGGGCCAAACGCATCGGGCGACCATCCCTAAGATTAAGCGTTACCATAAGCCTGAAATTTACTGATCCATTTATTGCAGCCCTTCCTGGGAAGCTGGCTTACTATTAGTTGAGCTATTTTTAAACTCTAAAAAGCTTCGATACCGCAAGAGGAGTGAGTTGTGGCAAGTCATAAGATTTTAGTCATCGATGATAGTCGAGTCATTCGGATGCGCGTCCGTGACATGCTGCCCCAGGGGAACTTCGAGGTCGTCGAAGCACAGGACGGCATCGAAGGCATGGACGCCATTCGCAGCCAGCGGCCTAACCTGATCATGCTCGACTTCCTGCTGCCTCGTAAGAGCGGCTGGGAGGTGTTTCAAGAGATCCAGACCAATCCAGATCTGCAGCGCATTCCTCTAGTGCTGATGTCCGGTCGCCGAGAAGAGGTGGCAGAAAAGATTACCGAGCCCTTTGAGTACTTTGAGTTCATTCAAAAACCCTTTGAGCAAAAAGAGCTGATTGAGGCCATCAAAGGGGCCATGATGAAGGCCCGTAAGCCCAGACCCAAAACCACAGCGGCTGTGGCTACTCCTGCGCCTGCCGCTACGGCAGAAGGCGGCATCAATCCGGCTGAGTTTCAGGCGCTCCAGGCGCAAGTTGTACAGCTCCAGGCCGAGGTTAACCAGCTCAAGGGGCAGCTCGCCAAAATGCTTGCCTTCATCAAGCAAAAGCTAAAGTAGCTCAGCTAATCGAGTTCACGTCGCCCTTCCAGGGCGCGGGCCAGCGTTACCTCGTCCGCATATTCGAGATCGCCGCCCATCGGCAGGCCAAACGCAATGCGGGTTACTCGGGTAAACGGCTTGAGCAGTTGTCCTACATAAAGGGTTGTGGTATCTCCCTCAATGCTGGGACTGATAGCCATAATCACCTCTTGAGTCCCTTCCTTATTCACTCGATGAACCAGGGAGCCAATATTAAGCTGTTCTGGACCAATGCCGTCCATCGGGGAAATTAGGCCACCCAAAACGTGGTACTTGCCCTTATATTCGCGAGTTCTCTCAAGGGCAATGACATCTCTCGAATCTGCTACCACGCAGAGGGTTTGTGGGTCGCGGCTGTGAGAGCGGCAGATTTCGCAGACCGGATCGGCGGAGAGGTGAAAGCAGATAGAGCACTGTCCTACCTGGGCTTTGGCCTCCACCAACGCCTGGGCTAACGCCTGAACTTCTGAGGTCGGGCGCTTAAGCAGGTGAAGGGCCAAGCGTTGAGCTGACTTAGGACCAATCCCGGGCAGACGCTGCAGCTCTTCAATTAATCGGGCAAGGGGGCGAGTATAAATGGGGGATGACCTCCAACCGAAACTGATAACCGAGCCTGGTTAGAACCCAAAACGGCTCCTATGATCTATGGTGCCATTGACAGGATTGAATCGGGAGTATCTAAACCGTGGCCGATCTAAGTGGAATGTGGCTAGGAACTTACTGGCAAGCCGAAAATCCTACCCGGTTTGAGGCAACCCTGATACAGGGTGGCAACACGCTTAGCGGCAGGGTCTTAGACGATAACTATTTAGGAGAAGCTCAGGTTGAGGGAGAAGTCGTGGGGAGGCGGGTTTCCTTTACCAAGCGTTACCTGACTACCTCGCCCACTGCAATTCAGTATTCTGGAACCGTTTCGGAGGACGGCAACCACATACAGGGAGAGTGGGCAATCGGCAGATTTGACGCTGGCCCTTGGGAAGCCCACCGCAGTCAGGATGACCTGGTCGCTAATCTACAGGCCACCCTGGAAAAACAGGACTTAACGCCTGCCACGACAACAGCTTCTGGGGCGACAGATCTCGTCTAGCTCAAGCGGCTGATGTCATCTAGATCAGGAGGGAGGCTACCTGAGCCTTCCTCCTGGCTCTGCTCAAACAGCAGCTCATCTAGATTGAAGTCTTGGGCATCAAAGTCGCTGTCAAGATTCAGATCTTCCTCTGCACCAGTTGTTTGGTCTGTGCTGAGCAGAACGTCGTCTAGGGAAAAGGCTTCGTCTGGCGGGGCAGGGGACTCAGAAACAGGCCCACTGACAGGCAGGTCAGGGATTCCAGACAGTGCCGGATCATCTACCCTACCTGAGAGAACAGCCAGTTCGTCAGCAGGGGCGGGCAGCTCGGGTTCGCGGTAAGGGGTTTCAGTGAACTCAGGGCTAGGTAAAGCGCCTTCCACTGGCTGTAGAGGCTCAGGTTGGGCCTGCAAAGACACCTGCAGGCGAGCCTCATATTCGGCCTCTAGATTTTGGACCCGCTGAGCCAAGTCATCCTGATAGTGCTCAATTTTTTCGGCCAGTTTCTGCTCGTATTCCTGCCGGAGCTGGCTCTCCAGTCGCTGCAAAGCCTCATCCGAAATGGCTGGAGAGGGAGTCGGCAGGGGGGGTGCAGTGGCGCTGACCATTTGAGGCTGTTCAGCGCTCATGGTGACGGTTGTATCCCAGCCAGCCGTTGGAGCGGGTGGGGTTGGCCCCAAAGCCTGGAGTCTAAGCTCGTATTCGCTTTGGAGCTGTTCAATGCGGCTAGTGGCTTCTGTCTCGTAATGCTCAATTTTCTGTGCTAGCCGCTGTTCGTAATCCTGCTGCAGCAGCTCGCGCGCGTCCCTGAGTTTCTGCCGCAGGTGCTGTTCGTAGGCTTGCTGAATTTTACGGGCAGCCTCTCTTAGGCGATCCTCGTATTGCCGCTTAACTTGCTGCTCAACGGATTGAATCTCAGGAGAAATGTTAGGCAGTGGGCCAGCAGAAATGCCCCCTGTGGCAGCTTCAGCAAATTCTGAACCCGCTGCTTGGCGGCCCTGCTCTGAAACCGAAAGCCGGGTCTGGTATTCCTGCTCAAGTTCTCTGGTGCGCTCTTCCAGCTGATATTGGTAGCGCTCAATCTTCTCTGCCAGCTGGGCCTCATAGTCTTGCTGCAGGCGCAGGGTGGCTTCTTGGAGGCGCTGCTGATGGTCTAGCTCCAAATCCTCACTGCGCCGCTGGTTTTGCTTAAGGGTTTGGATCAGCTCACTAATCCGCCCCTGACGCAGGGAATACCCAATAATTACGCCAACTAGGAGGCCGATGAGTAGTCCGATAAGAATGATCTGCAGAGATGAGGTCATGGGTTGCCTCCAAAGGAAATTGCCGCAGCCATAAGGGTGCCTAGACAGAGGGACTTTTAGCAGCCGGTAACTGCTAAAGGTTGAGGATCATAATATACGCTGGCAGCCGTTTGAGATCGCTAAGTTAAGAGTCGGTTTCAGGGTTGAGCTGCCCCCTGGGTTCATCCTCTACAATGGCTATATAAGAGGTTATGGCATTGATATTCCTTAACATTTGTCGAAAACTGGATGGTCTTTTCCTCTAGCAAGCTGCGAGAAACCGTTTTAGAGTGGCTAGCGGCCAATGTCCCGTCTCAGCGGCTGCAGCACGTTCTTCGGGTAGAGGAAATGTCAGTCTCGCTAGCTCGTCACTATGGCCTTTGTCCATTGATGGCAGCTCAAGCAGGCCTGATGCATGATTTAGCTAAGTTCTTCAAGCCGCAGCGGCTGCTAGAGATGGCTCTAGCTGAAGGTTTAACGCTAGATCTGGTAGATCAGACCACTCCTCACCTGCTGCATGCAGACGTGAGCGCAATTGTTGCCAGAGACCGCTTTGGCGTGGAGGAGGAGGGGGTTTTGAGCGCGATCGCAAACCATACCCTGGGTCGTCCCGGTATGGATGCTCTCAGCTGTATCGTATATTTGGCTGACACGCTGGAACCTGGGCGGGGCAATACTGCAACGCTAAACGCCCTGAGGGAGATGAGTTTTACAAACCTAACTACGGCGGTTTACCGCACCTGTGATTACACGCTGACTCACTTGATTGAGCAGCAGCGACCTATTCATCCTCGGGCTTTGGCCACCCGTAACTGGTTTTTGCAGGCCAGTCGCGGCGCACTCCAGCCTCCCGCAGGGGGCGCTAGAGCCCCTGGTCTGGAGGGGCAACCCATCCATCTTGCTTAACTGCTTTCTTTGATGAACCCTTTGTTGAATTGAGGAAATCGCCTTCGCAATGTCTAATTCGTTTCAATCTGGTATGTTGATGAACTCGTCTGTTGGTACCGAAGGGGGTGGCGGCAGCAGCGACACGGCACTGGAACTGGCCTATGCGATCGCAGCCGCAGCTGACGAGCGCAAAGGGGGCGACATCGCTATCCTACAGGTTGGAGAAGTGTCTTACCTGGCCGATTACTTTGTGGTAATTACTGGCTTCTCTGCCGTTCAGGTCCGTGCCATTGCCCGCACCATTGAGGACGAGCTGGAGCAAACCTGGCATCGACGCCCCCTGCGCACAGAAGGACAGGGTGAGGGCACCTGGATTGTGCAGGACTTTGGAGAAGTCATCGCCCACATCTTTATGCCACGGGAGCGAGAGTTCTATAATTTAGAGGCATTTTGGGGACACGCCCAGCGAATTGACTACGTTCCCCCCAATCCGCCTTCTAACGTCCAAAGCTAAAAGCGGTTTACCTGTCCTATTGCCCTCACGCCTTGCCCGTAATGACTTCCCGGTGTCCGGTCCCTGTTGAACAACAGCCTATTAATGAGTATCAGGATGTGCGCGAATCTTGGTTTTACAGCTGGGCTGGCCGGGATCTAGCCGGATATCTCAAGCCTGTTATTATTCTCTGGCTGTTGAGTTGGTCCTTTGCGGGGCCAATTGCAGCGACCAGTTTTCATCCTGCCAAACACCCACTGCTGTTTGGTTTGAGCGGCATGATGGGGGCCTTTAGTTTGCCCATTCTGGCGTTGGTTCAGCTCTATATCGGCTGGTCCCACGTGGGCGGCCGGCTACGGCAGCAGGCCGTGCCCTACGAAGAGTCGGGCTGGTACGACGGTCAGGTTTGGGTTAAACCTGAAGAGGTTGTCAGCCGCGACCGGCTGATTGTGGACTACCAGGTAAAGCCAATTTTGCGGCGCATTCAAAAGACCTTTGGGGTGATCGCAGGGCTGCTAGCAGTGGGTCTGGTACTGTGGCAATTTGTCTAAAGGAACAATTGGTAATGACGGTAGCGTGTAAGAGTCTTAGCCATGACCAGTAGGGCTAAGCGACATCAAAATACAGAGCTTCGGGTTCAGCTCCTGCGAGAAGGGATTGTGGAATCGAACCACATCGCCCACGCGGTTGTGTCTGACAGTCGGGGCCGAGTTTTATCCGTTGCTGGAGATGCTGAAACCGAGACCTTTGTGCGGTCAGCGCTTAAGCCTTTCCAGGCTTTGGCTGTGGCAACCACCGGCACACTGGAGCGCTACGGGCTAGACGACAAAGATCTGGCAATCATGTGCAGCTCCCACCGGGGCTCTATCGAGCATGTGCGGCAGGTCTTTCACATTCTCTGGCGGGCCGATATTGAGCCGACCATGCTCAAATGCCCAATCCCCGAAGGTAAGGATAGCCCCCTGCGAAACAACTGCTCAGGCAAGCATGCTGGCATGCTAGCGGTCTGCCAGCAGCGCAACTGGCCGCTAGACAGCTACCTGCACCGCAACCATCCGGTGCAGACGCTGATTTTGGCTAAAGTTGCCGATTTGCTAGGCATGCCTGCCGACGAATTTATCATGGCCCATGATGACTGCGGGGCTCCTACTTATCTCCTGCAGCTGAGCCAGATGTCTACTCTGTTTGCCAAGCTGGCCTCGGGCGACAGTCTAGACATGGAGCGCATCGTTCGAGCTATGACGCATCACCCCGATATGGTGGGCGGGGTGGACGCGTTTGATACTGAGCTGATGAGGCTGACCGATGGCGAGCTGGTAAGCAAGTCCGGGGCGGAGGGAATCCAGTGTATTGGTCGGGTAGGCGAAGGGCTGGGGCTGGCAATTAAGGTGCTGGACGGGTCTCAGCGGGCGAAGTATGCGATCGCAATCCACCTCCTGAAGCAGCTGGGCTGGATCTTACCGGCTGTCGCTGAAACCCTAGCAGAGACCTATATGGTGCTAAGCCAGTACAAGCGTCTGGACGTAGCAGGAGAGCTGTCTCTACATTAAGTCTCTACGTCAAACCGTCGTTCAAGGTCTAAAAAGCAAGCGGCGCACTTGAACTGCGCCGCTTGCTTTTTGCGATTTTTCAAGCTGTAAGCCCTTTGCCACAGTGCTTTCCAGCCTCGCCACAGATTTTTCTACCTAAATTTCTAAAAAAGTGGTTACGAGTGGACTTTTCTCGCTATACTAGGTGAGTGCGACGCGGGGTAGAGCAGTCTGGTAGCTCGTCGGGCTCATAACCCGAAGGTCCATGGTTCAAATCCATGCCCCGCCACCAAATAGTAAAGCGGCTTCCAACTGATTGGAAGCCGCTTTGTTTTTATGCGTCTTTTGGTAGCCTATAAATGCCTCGTTTTTGAAGCTGTATCAGTT
>JACVRP010000268.1 GCA_014534385.1 Cyanobacteria bacterium Co-bin13 | reverse complement strand
GTTTGAGAATCTGCAGACGGTAGGCCGCAACGGCATGCACCGCTACAACAACCAGGATCATTCGATGTTGACGGGCCTGTTAGCAGCCAAAAACGTTTTGGGTGAGCAGCACGACCTCTGGAATGTCAACACCGAGCGCTCCTACTACGAAGACTTCACTAAGGAACAGTGGAACCAGCTCAAGGATCAGGTCAAACAGCCGGTTCCGGCGGCCTAATGTGCTCGTGTCATTACCTTTTTGCGTGGTGTTTTAGATTGCCTTCGCAGTCGTCGATCTCAGCTTGGTGTCTATCATGTTAGAGCCTCAGGCTAATCTTTCTGAAGCAATTCGAGATCAGCCAACCCCTTTAACCACACCCTTTGTATCGGTCATTATTCCCGTTTTCAATGATGCTAAACGGCTTAAGGTCTGCCTTGCCGCCCTGGCTCAGCAGACGTACCCCAAAGCTCTCATTGAAGTCATTGTAGTGGACAACGGCTCTGACGACGTCGAGCAGGTGAAGGAGGTAGTGGCTCAGTTTGCAGGGGCAATGGGTCCGGGAGAGCCACTGCGTGCGATCGCAACCCAAGAGCTTACCCCCGGCTCCTATGCGGCCCGCAACCGGGGCATTGCCCTAGCCAAGGGCGAGGTTTTGGCCTTTACAGATGCCGACTGCATTCCAGCGGCTGACTGGATTGAGCAGGGGGTGAGCCATCTGCTGTCAGCGCCCAACTGCGGGCTGGTAGCTGGAAAAATTTCTCTGTTTTTCCAAAATCCCCATCGCCTAACGCCGGTCGAGCTGTTCGAGAAGGTTACGGCCTTTGCCCAGAAGGAATACCTTGAGCAGCACAAATATGGGGCCACTGCCAATCTGTTTACCGCCAAAGCTGTGGTTGAGCGGGTTGGCCTGTTTAATGCTCAGCTCAAGTCGAGTGGAGATAAGGAATGGGGGCAGCGGGTTGCCTCGATGGGCTACCGGCAGATGTATGCTGACAACGCCCAGGTGGCCCACCCGGCCCGGTATTCCTTTGATCAGCTCTACCGGCGCACCTCTCGCATTGTGGGGGGCACCTATGACCTGAACCGGCAGGGCTCCTGGCTCTCCCTGCAGAGAAACAAGGTGCTGGTACAGGGGTTGCTGGCAGATTTGGTTCCTCCCCTGGAGTTTGCTTTTAATGCGTTTCGAGATCTGCGGCTCAACGGCGTAGAAGAGAAGCTAAAAGTTTCCCTGGTGATGTTTTTTGTCAGGTACGTCAGTGCCTGGGAACGCATACGGCTGATGCTAGGGGGAACCTCAATCAGAGAATAGCCGCTAGAAGCGAATGCCTGGATGAGTAGCTAAGCAAAAAATGTCATGAAGATAGCCTTTATTGTGGGTCAGTTTCCGGTTTTATCGGAAACATTTATCCTGAATCAGATTACGGGCCTATTGGAGCGGGGCCACGAAGTTGACATTTACGCCGACCAGCCGGGCGATGCTAAAAAGGTTCATCCTGATGTCGAGAAGTACGCCCTGCTGGAGCGCACCTACTATTTGCCTCAGGTGCCTGAGAACCTTCTGTTAAGGGCTATTCAGGGTTTGGGTTTGGTGCTGACCGGCCTGCTCAAAGATCCGTTAGGGGTTTTGCGATCGCTCAACGTCTTTAGGTACGGTAAGCAGGCCCTGTCTCTATGGCTGCTCTACAGCTTCATCCCCAACTTTGACCGGCAGTACGACATTATTCACTGCCAGTTTGGCACCCTGGCCTTTCGCGGCATGGCTTTTCAGCAGATGAACGCCCCGCAGGCCAAGCTGATTACGATCTTTCGAGGATTTGATATCAGCCAATTTGTGCAGCAAAAGGGCCGCCAGGTCTACGAGACACTCTTTAGGACCGGCGACTTTTTTCTGGTCAACTGCGAGTTTTTTGCCCGCCGCGTGATTGAGCTGGGCTGCGACCCCAAAAGAATTAGAGTCCATCTGTCGGGGCTCGACTGCAGCAAGTTTCAATTTCAGCCCCGCTACGCGCCTGCTGATGGCCCCATTCATATCGTGACCACGGGCCGACTGGTGGAAAAAAAAGGCATTGAGTACAGCATTCGGGCAGTGGCTCAGCTGGCGGCGACTCACCCACAAATTACCTACACCATCCTGGGCGACGGCCCGCTGATGGCCCCGTTCCAGCAGCTGATTGAGGCGCTTAACATCGGCCACATCGTTCACCTGGCGGGCTGGAAAACCGAGGCAGAGATCATTGAGCAGCTCAACCAGGCGCACATCTTTGTAGCCCCTAGCGTCACGGCCTCGGCAGGGGATCAAGATGCGCCCATCAACGTCCTGAAAGAGGCGATGGCGCTGGGGCTGCCGGTGGTTAGCACTGATCATGGCGGCATTCCTGAGCTGGTGGAAGACGGGATCTCTGGTTTTTTGGTACCGGAAAGTGATGCTAATGCGATCGCACATAAGCTGGTCTACCTGATTGAACACCCCGAAATTTGGCCTCAAATGGGCCAGGCCGGACGAGCCTATGTTGCAGCCCACTACGACCTAGCTGTTCTCAACGACCAGCTGCTGGCACTGTATCAGTCGCTCACCCAGCCACCCTCAAACGCACCCCCCGCCCAGGCCCCCGACCTTCTGCCCACCTACACCCTGTAGTTCTCTGACTTTAGTCTCCTAACAGTTATCCGCAGCCGACGAAAGACCTATGAACCTTACCGCTGAAGAAACCCCTCTCCATCAACCGCCAACAGCGCCCGACTCCCTACCGCAGGTTACCCTGGTCATCGTTCCTCGGGAGCGGTTTAGCTATGCCCGCCAGTCCCTGGAGAGCATTTACGCCCACACCAAAATTCCCTTTAAGCTGGTCTACGTCGATGGCAACTCCCCGGCCAGCCTCAAGCACTACCTGGAAGAGCAGGCCCAGCGGCACCAGTTTAAGCTGCTGCGAACCGACTATTACCTGTATCCCAACCAGGCCAGAAATTTAGGGCTGCAGTGGGTAGACACCCCGTACCTGGTGTTTGTCGATAACGATGTCATCGTTTCTCCGGGCTGGCTGGAGGCGCTAGTCGAGTGCGCCGAAGAGACAGACGCTGCCGTTGTCGGCCCTCTCATGTGCCAGCATGAGCCGATCCACCAAGAGGTTCATTTCGCCGGAGGCGACTCCCATGTTTGGGTGGATAAAAACGGGCGGCGGCGTCTGCGCGAGAAAATGTATAACCAGGGCAAGCAAGTTGCCGATATACGCAACCGGCTGCAGCGCATGCCCACCGAACTAGCCGAATTTCACTGCGTTCTTGTTCGCCGCTCCATCTTCGACACAATCGGCCAGCTCGATGAAGCCCTGCTTAACACCAAAGAGCACCTCGATTTTTGCATGACCGTTCGAGAAGCTGGTGCCAGCGTCTACTTCGAGCCAGAGTCCCTAGTCACCTATGTCCCTGGCCCGCCCCAAAACTGGTCTGATGTGCACTACTACATGCTGCGCTGGAGCGACGCCTGGACCCTGGCTAGCCTACATCGCCTGCGGGACAAGTGGCAGCTAGCTGAGGATGGTTACTTCCAGGCCAAATACAAAAAGCTGGGCTGGCGGCGCTATATGTCCTTGATTCAGCCCCTAGCCAACCGCCTGACCTTCAACGTTGGCAGCAACTTTATCGCCCGAGCCATCGCTAAGCTAGAGCACGGCCTCAATCGCTATCTCACCTACAGTCACGCCAGGAGGCGGATGCACTTCACCAAATCCAACAGCTAACTGACCAGGTTTAGGGGGCAAGCAGACTGTCTGCGCCAGCTGCTAGTCGTGACTCGACTCACTAGGGAAAGCTTTTTCAGTGCAATCTAAGGGAAATTGAAGATGAGTACAGCGCCTCCTTTATTTTCGGTGATTATTCCGACCTACAACCGCCCTACTCAAATCAGGGCCTGCTTAGAATCCCTAACGCAGCTTAACTACCCCCGAGACCAGTTTGAGGTGATTGTGGTTGATGACGGCAGCGACAGACCCATCGAGACTGACGTCGCACCCTTTTTTGAGTCGCTCAATTTGAAGCTGATCAGGCAGGAAAACGCTGGTCCGGCGGCCGCTCGCAATCGGGCGTCTCAGCAGGCCAGGGGAAAATATTTGGCCTTCACCGACGATGACTGCAAGCCCGCTGACGACTGGCTCCAGGCTTTGGAGGCTTGCTTTGCCAAGGCCCCTAATCAAATTGTGGGCGGCCGCACCGTAAACGCCCTATCTAACAATCCCTTCTCCATGACCAGCCAAAACATTATCAGCATGGGGTACGCGCACTACAACGCAATTCCTGATCAGGCGCGCTTCTTTGCCTCAAACAATATGGTCGTGCCCGCCGATCGGTTTCGAGAGCTCGGGGGCTTTGACGAAAGTTTTACCACTTCTGAAGATCGGGAACTTTGCGATCGCTGGCTGCACTACGGCTACCGCATGACCTACGCCCCCGAAGTTGTGATCTATCATGCCCATCCCATGACCCTGCAAAGTTTCTGGAGGCAGCACTTCAGCTACGGTCGGGGAGCCTTCCGGTTTCATCAGGCCAGATCCAGAAAAGGCTGGGGACACTTCAAACTCGAAGGCAACTACTACCTCAACCTGTTGCGCTATCCCTTCGTCAACGGCCAGGGGCGACAGGGGCTGATCCTAACAGCCGTTCTTTTTGTGTCACAGGTAGCCAATGCTGCTGGCTTCTTCTGGGAAATGCTTCAGCCTCAAGATTCCAGCCAGTTCGAAGCGGCCAGCGCACTCAAGCCAATGAAGCAAAGCTCCAATTTGCCTGGTTAACAACTGGCCTAGATGGATTCAGACTCACACAGTAGACAGTACCGCCTGCAGCAGCCCGACAAAGCCACCAACCCACTCCGGACCTGTTTATGCCGCTCGAAATCATCCACACGCCCGATAGCCTACTGAGGCACCCCAAGCAGCTATTCAAGCTGATGTGGCAAGACTTATTAGCCTCCCGCGAGTTGGCCTGGCGCTTGATGATCCGAGATATCAGCGCCCAGTACCGTCAGTCCGTGCTGGGGGTAGCCTGGGCATTTTTACCGCCGATTGCTATGGCAGTTGGCTTTACCCTGGCCGGTGAGGCCCAAGTTTTCAATACTGGCCAAACCGACATTCCTTACCCGGCCTACGTCATGTTTAGTACGGCGCTCTGGCAGACCTTTGTCGAGTCTCTCAGCGGTCCTGTCGATGCCGTTACCAAGGCCAAACCGATGCTGGCTCGGGTCAACTTTCCCCGCGAGGCAATCATTTTAGCCAAGATGGGAGAAGTGGGGTTTAACTTTGCCATCAAGCTAATTTTGATTGTGGGCCTATTCCTCTGGTACCGAATTCCGGTCAGCTGGACCGTCATCCTAGCGCCCGTAGCCCTAATTCACCTGACCCTGCTGGGAACCTTTATTGGCACGCTTCTATCGCCGTTGGGTGTGCTTTATCAGGATGTCTCAAAAGGACTCACTTTCATCACCAGCTTTTGGCT
>JACVRP010000200.1 GCA_014534385.1 Cyanobacteria bacterium Co-bin13 | reverse complement strand
TCAAATCCAGTCAGGGAATCGCCAAAAATCAGCTCTAGGGCAGCGTGGCCGGCGTTATTGCATACGGTGTCGGGGTCTACTTCTGTCGCCCCGATCCGGTTGAAAAACCGCAGCGGAAACGCGCCCGCAATCAGCGAGCAGGTGCCGGTGTAGTGGGTCTGAAAAATGCTCTGCCCGCCTGAAACCGCCAGGATAGCTTGGAAGCGGTCAGCTATTTCAGAGATTGCAGCTTCCCATGAAATCTGCTCGAACTGGCCTGATCCTTTGGGACCAACGCGCCGCAGCGGCCGGAGCAGTCGCTGCGACGGATCACGCCAGGCTCCGTTATATGCGATCGCACACTTTCCACACAGCGCCCCTCGGCTCACAGGGTGGTCTGGGTCTCCTTTGACCCGCACAATCTCATTTTGGCGTTTTACCACCACCATGCCGCAGGCATCGTAGCAATCTCGCGGGCAGGTCGTGCGAATCACAGTTTTCGAGTCAGACATACCATTGCCTTAGACAGGTTATGAATTTAGGCGCTAGTAGGCGCTAGCCATCGCCGAGCAGGGCTATCTTAGCGGAAGATTGGCATGGCAAAAAGCGCCAATTTTTACAAATTCAATAGGGCCACTTTGCCAAATTGAGTTTAAAGGCCCTCCAGGCTATCGGTGAGGTTTTTACCCGCAAACCAACGTTTAGACAGCCATATATTGGTGGATCAAATCATCGCTAAGCTGAGCAATGGTGCCGCTGGCAGCGACAAACCCGTTGTTCATCATGACGAAATGCTGAGCTGCGCGCCGAGTAAAGAGAATGTTTTGCTCCACCAGCAGAATTGTTAGCCCCAGCTCCTGATTTAGGCGAATAATCGTCTGCTCGATCTGCTCGACGATGTTGGGCTGAATGCCTTCTGTTGGCTCATCGAGCAGCAGCATGGTAGGGTTAGCGGCCAAAGCCCGAGCGATGGCGAGCTGCTGCTGCTGCCCGCCTGACAGCAGGCCGGCCCGCCGATGGAGGTTGTCCTTTAGGTAGGGGAACAGGTCTAACACCAGATCCGGCAGCTGTTTTTTGCCGTCTTTGCGGGCATAGCAGCCCATCAAGATATTTTCTTTAACGGTAAACTGGCTGATAATTTCTCGGCCCTGGGGCACGTAGCCAATACCGGCTTTAGCCCGTAGGTGAGTGGGCTGGTGAGCTAGCTGCTTGCCGCCTAGGGCAATGCTGCCCCGCATGCGGTCACTCAGGCCCATAATCGTTTTTAGCAGCATGGTTTTGCCCATGCCGTTGCGCCCAACCACCGCCGTGAAACTGCCAGGATCTACCCGCAAAGAGACATCGTGCAGGATGTGGCTATTGCCGTAAAAGGAATTGATGTTTTGCAGTTCAAGCATGGATGACGCCTCCGCTACCGAGATAGACCTCCAACACCTCCGGATTGCTTTCGATGGCCTCAATCGTGCCCTCTGCCAGCTTGCGGCCCTGGTGCATGACCGTGATGATGTGGCAGATATCTCGTACGAAGGTCATGTCGTGCTCGACCACCAGAATGGTGTGCTTGCCCCTGAGCGCATTGATAATTTCGGCCGTTTTGCGAGTTTCTTGCACGGTCATGCCAGCTGTGGGCTCATCTAGCAGCACTAGATCGGGGCTCTGGGCCAGTACCATGCCAATTTCTAGCCACTGGGTCTGTCCATGGGACAGGTTGCAGGCAGGTTCACGGCTGAGGTGGGAAAGCCCAACCTGGTGCAGAATCGTGGAGATGCGCTCCTGGTCTTTTCGCTGCAGGCACTGGCGCAGATTGGCAAAAACTGACGGGCTGCAGCACAGGGCAACCTGCATGTTTTCTGTTACCGTCAGATCTTTGAAGACGCTGGGAATCTGGAACTTGCGTCCAATGCCTGCCCGCGCAATTTCGTGAGGCGGCAAATGGGTAATGTTGCGACCCTTGAACAGGATGGTGCCGCCGGTAGGCTTAGTTTTGCCAGAAATCAGGTCCATTGTGGTGGTTTTTCCAGCCCCATTAGCGCCAATTAAAACCCTAACTTCCCCCGGCATCAGGGTTAAATCGAGACCGTCTACCACTTTCAATCCGCTGAAGGAAACTTCTAGGCCCCGCACATCCAGCAAAGCCTGCTGGGGAGAGGAGGGGACCAAACGAGATGCGATCGCACGCTGTACCATAAGTCCTCGTTTATGCGTTTGTAGACATCACGACTGCCGCTGGCCGCTTTGATGGCTATTTTGGGGTACCGGCACCGACAGCAGCTCAGCCTCTGCAACCAGCGCCGGAGCCTCAACCGCTTTGGCCTGAGGCCGCAGATGCTGCCAAAGGTCGGCTCCCAAACCGGCCAACCCTCTGGGCAGGAACACCACAACCAGCACAAACACAATGCCGATAATCAGCTGCCAGACATGCACCAGGCTGCCGCTCTCGCTCAGGGCGTTTTGGGCTCCGTTGATAGCCAGTGCCCCCAGCACCGCTCCAATTAAAGACTGCCGCCCTCCTACCGCCGTCCATACCACCACGGCAATGCTGATGGAGACATCCATAATCGTGGGAGAAGCGTATTGGGAGTTCACTACAAACAGTAGCCCCGCTAAACCCGCAATCAAAGCTGACAGGCTAAAGGCAAAGATCTTATAGACGGCAACATCGTAACCAAAGTATTGCACCCGCTGCTCGTCTGCCTGCACAGCCCGAAACAGCAGCCCTGCCCTAGTACTGCCCAGCCATCGCAGCCCCAGCAGCAGCAGCACACAGATGCCTGCAATTAGGTAGTAGGCCGGTAAGCCGTAGGGGTCAAAGACAACGCCTGCTAGATCAAAGGGGGCCAGGTTATTTAACCCGTTGAACCCATTGGTAATCGGCTGCTGATCAATCACCACCAGGTTGAGAATGACCACCAGCGCTAGGGTGATAATCGAGATAAAGACACCCGATACCCCGCCATAGAAGACAAACCAGCCCACTACGGCAGCAAACAGCGCTGGCACCAGCAGGGCCGCCGCCATGCCAAAGCCCAGGTTTTGAAACGGCACCCACAGCCAGGGCAGCTTCAGCGCTTCACCAGGTGGCGTGTTCCAAGTAATAAAGTCGGGCAGTGGAAAGGGCGTGCCCTGGTTCAGGCTGTCGGGGCTCAGCAGCTTGAGCGACATAGCCATGCAGTAAGCCCCCAAGCCAAAGAAGGCTCCGTGACCTAGGCTCAAAATACCGGCCTGCCCCCAACACAGCGCCATCGACAGCGCCAGGATGCTAAAGACCAGGTAGAGCCCCAAGCGATTGATCCAAAAGGGATCGACGACAAATAGCGGCACGATCAAAATAGCAGCCGATAAGAGGGTGTAGGGCGACAGCATAAATCGCCGGATCCGGAGCAGATTCATCGCGTGTTACCACTAAAGTGAGCAGTTAAGCGTTATCGGGCCTGGGCCGAGAAGAGGCCCTTGGGAAAGAAGCGGATGACTGCGATCGCAAGCAGCAGCAGCACCGCCTTGGCCAGCACATCGTTAGTCAGCCAGGCCATGACAGAGTTCACCCCGCCCAGCAGTGCTGCACTGGCCACCGTCCCCGCCAGTGAACTCACGCCGCCCACCACCACCACAATGAAAGAGTCCACCACGTAGCTCGAACCCATCGTGGGGCGAACCGCATTAAAGCCGCTGACCATCACGCCCGCCGCCCCGGCCAGACCAGCCCCCAGGGCAAAAGTCCAGGCCCGCACCTGATTCACATCAATACCATGACAGGCGGAGATCTGCGGGTTCTGGCTAACCGCCCGCAACCGCATCCCCAAATCAGTTCGATGGAGAATGGCCACGACCCCCAACAGCAGCGCCACCGACACTAAAAAGACCGCCAGCCGGTAACTCGGCATCCCGATGCCCCCAACCCGCGTTTCCCCAGTTAGAAAGACAGGAACCGACACATTCTGCAGCTCTGGGCCAAACGTCAGGCGAATCACCTGCTGCAAAATAATGCCAATTCCCCAAGTCGCCAACAAGGTATCTAGCAGACGGCTGTAGAGCCGCCGCACAATCAGCCGTTCGATCAACCAGCCCAAGCTACCCGTAAACACAAAGGCCAACGGCAAACACAGCAAAAACGGAACGTGCAGCAGCCTTTGCGAAAACACCGTCACATAAGCGCCCAGCATCACCAGATCACCGTGAGCCATATTAATCACGCCCATCGTGCCGTAGATCACCATGAGCCCCAGAGCAACCAGCAGCAGTACCGAGCCAATGCTCAATCCTGACAAAAGACTCCCCAACATCTAAACCTCCCACAGGATAAGTAGCGTGCCGTTTGAGACCGTTCGTTTGCGCTAGCTCTGCTGCTCCTGCGGATTAAACTTGGTCGTATCCAGACCGCTGGTAGTGCAGTACAGGTTCTGCTCCGTTTCGCCGTAGGCCACGTAGGGCAGCGGCTTAACTGGACCTGCATACTCGTCCACAATCTTGTACTGGCCATCTGCCTGACACTGGCCGATACGCGGCGTCAGCCAGGCATTGCCATTGTCAGGATCAATTCTGACCAATCCCCCAGGGGCGTCATACTCCAGTCCTAGAGACGCTTTTCTCATCAGCTCAGGATCTAGCTCGCCTGCTTTTTCCGCCGCCTGCTTGAAGATATGGACCTGCCAGTAGGAGCACTCCATCGCATGGTGAGTGACCGTATTGGCCCCAAACTTGTCCTTCACGTTGGCCACCCAGGTTTTGTTGGCTGGGGTATCTACAGACTGGAAGTAGGGGAAAGAGGAATAGTGACCCGCCACAAACTCAGGCCCAACCGCTTGGGTTTCTACCTCGCTGGTCACCGTGGAACAGATGGGAATCGCCTCAGGCGTCAACCCCTGGTTCTTAAATTCCCGGTAGAAGGCAACCGTTGATGCGCCCACCACGTTGGAGAAAATAGAGTCGGGCTTAAGTTCTTTGATTTTGCTCACTAGTGGACCCCACTGCGTGTGATCCAGCGGTAAGTATTCGTCGGCGACAAACTCACCGCCATTTTCCTGCAAAAAGATCTTGGCCACCTTGGCCATTTCTCTAGGAAAGACGTAGTTAGAACCCACCAAGAAAAAGCGCTTGGCATTCAGGTTCTTCATTGTCCAGTCAATGAAGTTAGTCACCTGCTGGTTGGGCACCGCCCCGGTGTAGATAGCATGAGAGGGACACTCGTTCCCCTGCGCGTAGGTTGGGTAATACAGCAGCCCCTTGTGCTGGGTGAAGATGGGCAGGACCGCTTTGACGCTGGCACCGGTATAGCAGCCAAAGACGGTTGCCACCTTATCCGAAATCAACAGCTTGCGGGCCTTTTCAGCGAATACCCTGGGGTCAGAAGCGCCATCCTCAACCACGGGCACCAGCTGCTTGCCCAGCACTCCACCCGCTGCATTGATTTCTTCAATCGCCATCAGTGTGGAGTCATGCATTGACTTCTCCACAATCTCCAGTCCTCCAGTGAGGGAAAACAGCACCCCCACCTTCATCGTCTCTCCGCCATCGGCAGAAGAGCCAGGAGCCGCCCCTCGAGAGCAGCCCACAACAGACGTTAGAGCGGCCGAGGTGGCCATTGTTTGGATAAAAGTTCGCCGTTTCATAGGTTTGCCTCAAGCGTTAACTTGCGAAAGTCGAGACACGCCCAATAGGCGCACGAAGCAGTCTCCTGCTGGCCACCCATCAGGACAATTCAAAACAAGGAAACAAGGGGTTACAGCTCGAACCGGGCGCTAGTACACTTCCATGTACTCGTCTAGCTCCCACTGCGTGATGTGCCGGTTGAAGCGATCTAGCTCAAAGCGCTTCACAGCCGTAAATACTCGAACAAACTCTTCGCCTAGCATTTCCTTCATCTCAGTGTCAGCCGCTAGAGCCTCTAGAGCTTCTCCCAGGGTTTGGGGCAGCCAGGGAAAATCGGGGTTTTCTTCGCCGGGGCAGTCTCCTGTGGGTCGCAGGGTGAGCTCTTTCTGAACGCCCAGCAGCCCCGCTGCCAGCACTCCAGCAGCAGCTAAGTAAGGATTGCTAAGACCAGAGGCAGCTCGGATTTCCAGATGGGTGCGTTCATCGTGAGTTGCCTTAACGCGCACCATAGAGGAGCGATCTTCGATGCCCCAACTGACTTTTGAGGGAGCAAAGGTATGGGGGCGCAAGCGCCGGTAGCAGTTAGGGGTGGGGTTGATCATGGGCATTAGCCCTCTGGCATGGGCCAAAATACCTTCGACAAAGGATCTTGCCAGCGGTGATAGGCCAAAGGGATCGCTTTTGTCGAGGAAGAGGTTGTGGCCATCCTTATCCCAAAGGCTGATATGGAAGTGGCAGCAGCTGCCAGACTTGTCGGGATAGGGCTTGGTCATGAAGGTGGCCAGGTAGCCCAATCGGTGCGTAATCTCCTTGACTGCATTCTTAAAGGTAAAGGCCTTATCGGCAGCCTTCAAACCGATGGCAGGGCCGTAGTTAATTTCAAATTGCGACGGCGCGTGTTCGCAGTTGTAGGTGATGACGTCAATGTCTGACGCCATCAACTGCTTCACAATCAAGTCAATATCAGAGTTGTATTGGCTGCGGAGGTGGTTGAAGATTTGGCAGCCGCCAAATAAGGGCTCTCGCGTATCCCCTGACAGCAGGTAAAACTCAAACTCGTGGCCCATCATCACTTCAAAGCCCATTGCTGTGGACTGCTTGAGGACCTGATTAAGTACGTAACGAGGGGCAATGGTCAGGGGCTCTCCAGAATATTCGATAGGGTCGCAAATGACTTTAACCGTGTTTTCTAGCCATGGAACGGGCGTAACTGTACTGAGGTCAGGATAAATTAGGTGGTCCTTAAACTTGCGTTCGGCATGGTAGCCCGACTCAGGCACCACCAGAGACGAGGTATCTAGGGCGAGGGTGCCGCCATAGAAGTTGAGCCCCTGACGGGCATATCCTTCGACTTTATCTATGGG